>CALFOL010000569.1 GCA_937919915.1 uncultured Planctomycetaceae bacterium | reverse complement strand
CAGCGCCACGGCCAGTCCAAAGACACCTCCGACGCCCAATCCCGTGATGAAGCGGTACATAGCAAAGTCGATCCAGCAGGTTGACAATGCTGTCAGCCCCGTGAAAACGGAATGCAGCAGCACGGTAATCGTCAACGTTTTCGCTCGGCCAATCCGATCTCCTACGGACCCGAAGATCAGCCCGCCGGTGGCCCAGCCGGCGACGAAGATCGAAGTGGCATAACCACCGTACGTCTTCACGTTTTCCCCCTCGGGCAGCAGATTCGTGAGTGCCGTGTCGCGAAACAGGATGAAGATCTGTTGGTCGAGACAATCGAAGAGCCAGGCCAGGCGGCCATGACAAAGACGAACCAGTGGTAGCCTGTAAGTTGTCGCCACCACGGACGAGTGTCGACCGGCTCGCTGTGGTTGAGTGCGCTCGATTGCATATAATCCCGTCGTTGGAGCCGATTTAAAAATGATGTCGCGAAACTCGTTAGGTGTTTCGGCCATTAGAATGGCCATTCAGTGCCACTTTGGCCTCTGATCCCAACCTGCAGCGTAAGCAAGGACCTGACATGTGAAAGGTGACGCTGTCGATTTCGTTCGGTCAGCGAAAAGCCGCTGACCGACTTTCGCGACGGATGACCGTATCATCAATTCGCAGCGTGGCATGCCTGTGACTGTGATACGCATCAAGGCAGCAGCGAAGATATGGCCGCCACTCAATAATCAATCCAGAGAATCCGAAGACAGACACCACCCTGGAACGATCCGCCGCGCACAGGGCCAGCGAGCCCAGCGCACAGCGCGCAATCTGTATCAACTGCGGGTAGCTCCACCTTTCGGCGGAAATCCTGCCCGAGAGGCAGGATCTGGGCCGCATCCGCCGGTACGATCGCTGGCTATGAAATTGAAACGCAACCCGGAAGACTTCATCGTCACTGAAATCAACAGCCGTGAACCAACAACCGGCTCCTTCGCGCTCTACCGTTTGTCCAAACGATCGATCGGAACACTGGAAGCCCTTCAGATTGCTCAGCGGTCCTGGAACGTCGCGCCGAAAAGTGTGGACCACGCGGGGCTCAAAGATCGCCACGCCGATACTCAACAACTAATTACCATTCGCAACGGACCGAAAGCACGTTTTGAGCAGGAACTGTTTCTGCTCGAATATCTTGGGCAAACACCGACGCCGATTGAGGCCGCGGACATCGTCGGTAACGAATTCGAAATCGTGCTGCGATCACTTCCCATAGACGCTGCCACCGAGATTGAATCGCGAGCTGCCAAAGTCGGCACGCTCGGCTATCCGAACTACTTCGATCAGCAGCGTTTCGGTTCGCTCGGGCCGTCACTGGAATTCGTGGCGGCGAAGTGGTGTCAGAAGGATTACGAACGAGCGACCTGGTTGGCACTCGCGGAATACAACAGCCACGACGACGCAGAAGAACGCGAACAAAAACAACTTCTCCGAGACAACTGGGGCGAGTGGATTGAGTGCAAACAGCTGCTCAACCGATCACACCGCCGCAGTGTGGTGACGTACCTGTGCGATCATCCCGATAAGTTCCGCAAAGCATTCGCACTGATCAACGAAGACCTGCGAGGCATCTACTTATCTGCGTTTCAGAGTGCCGTTTGGAATCGCATGCTGGGCATCACGCTGGATGACGCAGCTCCTGATGGCCCCGTGGCAGAACGAATTGCAATCGGCGATGCATCACTGCCCTTCGGCAGCTCTCCCAATGTGACCGCAGAAATGCAGCTGCAGCTTCCATCGGCTCGCTGCAAAGGACTGGACGAGAAAACGCGAGCCTTATGCGACGCAGCGCTGCAGCCGTACGGCATGACGCTTCCTGATATGAAACTTTCGTTTCCTCGTGACCGCTGGTTTTCACGAGCTCAACGCAACTGCCTGATTAGACCAGATAATCTAACGGCGGCCACGAGCGACGATGAAGACTACCCCGGTCGTCAGAAAGTCTCGCTGTCGTTCTCGTTGCCACGTGGTTGCTATGCAACGATGCTGGTGAAGTCGTTGACCGGGGACACGGAAGGCGATCGCGATAAAAACGAGGACTAACGTCCTCGCCTGACCGCCGAAGTTATCACGACCATTAATAGCCGCTCCCAATGACCATTCCTGAAGCCGACGTCCTGTTCGAAGACAATCACCTGCTGGCACTGTGGAAGCCAGCTGGCATGTTGACGATGGGTGACGAAACCGGCGACATCACCATGGTGGATGTCGCTCGTGAATACCTGCGTGTGAAGTACCACAAGCCGGGAAATATTTACGTGGGAGTCGTTCATCGACTGGACCGACCGGTGTCCGGTGTGCTGTTGTTTGCCAGAACAAGTAAGGCAGCGGCACGGCTGTCGGATCAGTTTCGACGCAACGCGATTCAGAAAACGTATCGCGCGGTTGTCGAAGGGACACCTCCGACAACGGAAGCGGAATTGACAGATTGGTTGCTGAAAGACAAAGACGTCAACGTTGTGTCGGTCGTCGACCAGAGCATCAGCGGGGCACAGAAGTGCGTGTTGCGATATCGTGTGGTTGAGAAGCAAAGCGGGCTGTCACAGCTTGACATTCAGCCGCTGACAGGTCGGAGTCATCAGATCCGCGTGCAACTAGCCAATCAGGAGCTGCCGATTGTTGGCGATGGCAAGTACGGATCAACGATTCGCAGAGGCGGGCGGATTGCACTGCACGCCATGACTCTGGAATTTGAACACCCGACGCTGAAGACGCCGGTTCGCATTGAGGCGCCGATTCCCGCGGACCTCGCTTAGAAGAGTTTACTAATTGTCGTGGACGGTGGTCGCTCGCGGGAGGAGGCATTCTTCAATCAAAACGCCCTCCTCGCGGCCACAAGTCAGCGAAATTCGCTGTAGAAGTCCGGCTTATGTCTGAGGGATTGGACTCTC
>CALFOL010000568.1 GCA_937919915.1 uncultured Planctomycetaceae bacterium | reverse complement strand
CTCTGTCAAAGCCCGAAACGCATCCTCAGCGGTCATGCCACCGAATCAAAGTTTTCGCAGGTACGCATTCAGATCGGCGAGGTCCTGGTCCCCAACATTCTTCAGCAAACCGTCGGGCATCAGCGAGCGTCGTTGTCGAAACTTGACATCAATATCCTCAGAATCGATACGGTACGTTTTGTGATCCGAATCACGAATCATGATTCCGCCAACCGACTCGTTGACAACCAGCCCGGAGAACACTTGTCCAGACTTTGTCTGCACCGTTGTGAGTTGGTACCGTTCAGAAATATCTCGGTTCGGATCAACGATCGCCGCAAACAGGTCTTCGCGTGAAAATCGCCTGGCCACTCCCTGAAGATCGGGGCCCAACGCTTTGCGGCCGCTATGGCACCGTGTGCATGACAATCGAGAGAACAGATTCTCTCCGCGCGTTGAATCACCTTTCTGCCATTCCACTTCATGCAGTACGTTCAGTACCTGGTCGGCCGCGTTGCCGTCCAGAGACGGTTTGAAATCCGGATAACGTTGCTTCAGGTAACTTTCAACACGTGTCAGTGCTTCTGTCTGTTCGTTGTGCCCATCGTTTCCATAGACAAATTGAAAGCCCTGAACGTTGTTGTTTTCCAATAACCGCAGCACGCTTTCTCGCAATTTGTACTCAGGCTCATCATTGTGCAGCCGTCTGGCGGCCGATAGCAGCCGATGCTGTTCATCCGGGTCATTGCTGCGTGGCAACTTTGCGATCGCCTCAACGCTGGCTTCGACAGCTCGCAACTGTGTGCTGTTCAGGCCGTCCAGATAGATCATCCGGTCCTCTGGTTGAGGCGACCGGGCCATGACCATCAACACGGCATCCTGGACAGCCAGATTATTCACCTGGTCACGGATAAGTTGCTTATGAATGGCTTGACCCGATCGACCGATCACGAAAACAACATCGTTTGACCATTCATAGTCAACATCCGTTTTGACGAAGTTCGCAAAACCGTCGATCGCTGTCTGAGTTTTGTCCTCCGGAATGTGTTGCAGAAACAGCACATGCCCCGGTTGCCCAAAGCCTTGCTGCTCAGCAATGACCTCCGGTACGACAGGATCAATGCGGCTCAGCTCGGAGTACAATTCGGTGATCCGATCATGCCAGTTCGAATCCTGTTTCAATCCCTGCAGCCGGATTTTAATATCCAGATTCACCAAGGCCAGAGCTGTTGCTGCGGATTGCGGATTCGTTCTGGTGGCAGCGACTTTTGTGAGTGCGACCAGGCAGTGAATATCATCGGCCGGCGTAGATTTCGCTGTCACACGACTCAGGAGCTTTTCGATCACGTCTCGGTGCACTGTTCCCAGCATCGCAATCGTCCGAATCAACTCACGGTCATAGTTGCCGGTTGCCGGAAGGGAGTTGTTTCATCAATTCTGAACGCACCGAATCCAGTTCAAATTCATGCTGGTCAAGGGAAACTCCCGCGGTATACGCTTCGAACATTCCGGTCACGTCCTTGCGCGGTCCCACGTCGCCAATCGACAACTGCATCAGGCGGATGGCTTCAGATTTTGCGTCAATACTGGCCTCGTCGTCCTGCAGCATCGAAAACGCGAGCCTGGCGGTTTCCATGTTAAGCGTCTGTTGCCGAGCCGTTTGACCGAACGCCATCCAGATCTGTGATCGAATATTCCGGTCCAACAACAGCTTCAGCTGTCCCTGCTGTTCCTTGCTTAGTCGCGAAATAACAGCTGATGCCGCGGATCTCACAGCACGATCTTCTGATCCAAGACCGACAGCGATACGTGGCAGACAGCGGTCGAGCACGCTGCTATCCGTCACGGTTGATAACGCTTCGAGGGCACAACGGGCGACGAGAGGTTCGCGGTCGTTCAGTAACGTCATCAATGCGGAAGCGAATGGAGAATCGGGGCGACTGCGGCCAATCGACCATGCAGCTCTCGCCCTGACCGGTGTTGAAGTGGCAGCAGACAAAACGCGAACAGTGGCTGCGTCCAATCCATCGAACGCATCGGTGAGCACCTCGATAGCACGCACACGCTCGACAGCGCGACGTCCCTCGTCTGTGGCTGCGGATGCAAAAGCGGCCTTTCCTGTCTTCAGAGCCAGCGGGTACCATTTTGCACGTGACCAGCTGCTTTGCGGCTGCGGTGCGTTCAGAATGTACGCGAGCTGCTGTTCTGCGGATTCGCCGGTTTCGGGCGTTTCCGCGAGCTTCTTCGCGCCTACGGTGTGTACGATTCTGTAAACGCTGCCGCGCGTTCCACGACCGCCGACACTCACATACATGCTGCCATCCGGCCCGACAGCGACATCCGTCGGAGCAAATCCAAACTGGCCGTTGGCTTTTGCAAAGACGGCTGAGGCAGCCTTCCATGATCCGCCTTCGTCTGTCAGCGACGTCACCAGAATACGCCCGAAGGTCCAGTCCAAACTGAAGATCGTGCCATTGTATCGACTCGGAAATTGCTCGTGACGATAGCACACCATCCCAGTCGGTGAGCCGCGGCCGAAATCAGCAAGCACCGGCGTCATGTCCGGGAAATCATTAGGCCGCTTCCAGTTGCGGGAAACCCAGCCCGCGTGTGATCGCGGAGTTAGCTGCAACATTCGGCATGGTAGATACCAGGGCAGAGAAACATTTCGCTCACCATCAGCATCTGCGGTGAACACATCACCGAATTCCGAGAACACGAAGTCGTAAGGGTTTCGCAACCCATCCGATACGACTTCACCACCTGATAGATCGGCCTTCAGTCGCATCAGTGCTCCAGCTTGCGGGTTTCGCAGCGGAGACGTCGGCAACGTCGCGTATGCGCCGTCGACTCCTGCGTTGTTACCAGCGATAATGTACCACCAGCCGTCCGGTCCCTTTTGGATTGAGTGAACGCTGTGCTCGGCACCAGCTGCTATCTTAAGAAAAGTGTCAACGGCGCCATCGGCTTGATCATCCTCATTGTCGTCGCGAAAGATCTCCAGCCCAGTGTCGCCAGTGCACAGCAGGTGAGGCCCCATGAAGTACATTCCCTGTGATCCATTTTTCGGAGCATCAGCGAAGGCCTTATAGGTGTCCGCTTTGCCATCATTATCACTGTCTATCAGAATGCGAATATAGCCTGGGCCAGACACGACCACTCTGCCTTTGGCATCAATCGTCAGACTATGGATGTCGTGTGCCAAGTCATCGTCCGCGAAATGCTGAACCTCAAATCCAGGCGGCACAACAATCACTGGCTCTTAACCGTGCGCCGAGATCGCATGACCAAAGGCAGTTGCAAACATCAACAGAGTTGCAACAGAACATCCACGCGCGGGGGTTCGAGAAAGCAATTTTCGAATCATCTTCAAAGACTCGATCCGTCTGAATCCTTATTCTTCACGATGCCGTGTCGGCAACGACGTCTCTCAGAAGGAACTTGCCCTTAGCTTGTCCTTTGGAGTTTAACGAAACGCCCCTACGAGCAGAATACGGGGGGGGGTGAGCGTCTTTTTACGAGGAAAACGGCTAACACGGCATAGAGGCATTACACGCGAGGCCGCAGCGATCGCCAGCGGGTTTCGGAGGATCCCGTACCGTGCCCGGGGCCCACTGAAAATCCCGCGGATGAATCCAGCACAGCAAGACCACTTCGATGACCGCTAAGCTTCGTACACGGACAGTTGTTCTCGAATGGCCTCCAGAATCGACAAGTCGCTGTCTGGTCGCGACATGGCATTGGGATGAGTCAGTCCGGAAGCGATCATTCCGCGCAGGTGCAACAGTTGAGCACAAGTGTGTTTGTAGGCCGGAACCGGTGTGCGAAACGCAAAGAATCCCAGGTACTGCAGCACATCATTGAGCTGATAAAAACGCGAATCCCCTTCAGCCCACATGCGATCGCGAATCCCAAACAGATCCGGACAAAAACTACTCAGCCCCAGCAGATAGTCACTGCCGTACATTACCATATCAATCGCCAGATCGTTGCCCGTGAGCACCATAAAGTCAGGACGCACCTCGTTACGCAGCTGCAGTCGCTGCCATTCTAAATCACGCTCCAGAGAAGAATGTTTCGCGCCGATGCATTTTTGAATGTTCATCAGTTCGCGGTAGACGTCCAGTGAGTACACCTTGCCGAACGGCAGGAAGACGGTGCCGAGTTCGAAGCCGACAAACTGATCACAGGCTCCTGAAAGCTGCCGATAAGAATCAACAATGTCGTTGTCACTTTGCTGTGTCAGTCCATACGACTGAAAGATCACCGGCGTTCCTCCGGCCGCTTCAATGTCGTTCATGCGACGACGATACTCGTCAACGTTAAAGGCTGCTCCCGGCTGATCGGCCAGAAACGCTCCGGCGACATACTGGCCGCCGGACATGATCCGCATCGTTCGCTGCAGAACTTCAGTCTTTGTTGCTTCATCCAGCAGGTTGATGTAGCCCGTGTCCATGTTGACCGCGGGAATCAGGCCCGCCTCTACGGTGCGTTCAACGTGTGCATCAAACGCCGCCCAGTCGACGGTGTGATCTGTGGCGAAAGGCAGCAGTACGGCTGACATTCCCGTGATTTTTCGGTTCCGGACGACTGGCGGAATAGAATCAACAGAAAGAAACGACATGATCTGCTCTCAAAGAAAGTTCAGTTATGGGCTACCGCTGTTCGGTCCTGCCTCAAGAAACGGCTGAGTGATTTTGCGTCTGCGGGACGACGACCGTTCGCCACTCCATACAGATGCTATGGCCGTGAAAGACATTCCCTTTGGTGGTCAGAATAGCACGACGATCGGAAAACCAGAAATGACAACGGCCTTCGCAGGATCTCGCGGCATGGGAATGCTATCCTGCCAGTACGACAAACGGCCTGGTTCCATTTCGATCACACATTAAGATATAGAGGAGTCCCACGTGTCCAATTTGCCCGCTGCTGACACACCGAAAGTCGCCATCATCACAGGCGCCGGTTCAGGAATTGGGCGAGCTGTCGCGCTGAAGCTGCTCGCGAATGATTTCCGAGTCGTCCTTGCCGGCCGCCGCGAAAACGCGTTGCAGGAAACGTTGAACCTGGCGGACAAAAACACCGTGAATGGTCTTGTTGTCCCCACCGACGTGACTGACGCGAATTCCGTACAGCGTCTGTTCGATTGTGCCGCTGCAGAGTTCGGTCGAGTCGATGTGTTGTTCAACAACGCTGGCATCAGTGCTCCGGGCGAGCTTCTGGAAGATATTTCCGTGGAAGCCTGGCAGCAGGTTGTCAACGTGAATCTAACCGGGCCGTTCTTCTGCACTCAGGCCGCGTTTCGACAGATGAAGCAACAGTCTCCGATGGGTGGCCGGATTATCAACAACGGATCGGTGTCTTGCTGGGCACCGCGGCCGAATTCGTCACCGTACACAGCAACCAAGCACGCCATTACCGGGCTGACCAAAGCCACGTCGCTGGACGGTCGTAAATACAACATCGCCTGTGGACAGATCGATATCGGCAACGCCGGAACAGATATGACTTCGCGAATGGACTCTGGTGTGCCTCAGGCCGATGGATCGATTGCCAGTGAACCGACGATTGACGTCAACCACATCGCGGATGCGGTTCTGTACATGGCCAGCCTGCCCTTGGATGCAAACGTTCAGTTTATGACCGCCATGGCGACAAAAATGCCGCTCGTCGGCCGCGGCTGACGTCAGTTGCAGCCTCAGAGCCGCATCCCGCATCGCTGGCAAATTGCACAATTCCGGCGGGTTAAACAAATCGCATCAGCAATTTCCTGCATCTGGTGGGAATCTCACCCGCGATGCCCAATAATGCACGAACTTCACACAGCCCTCACCGCCGCACCCCACAGGTTGCAAGTTCCATGATGTATTCGCTGAAAATGGCCAAACGTATGCTGTTGGAAACCAACAAGCGGCTACTTTGGAAGCTGTTTTGGAACATGGGAATCAAAGGTACCCGATCTGTACTGGCCCACAGAAAACGGATGAAGAAGGGCCAGTTCTTTCCGCCGTTTCTGTACGTATCGATCATCAACAGCTGCAACCTTCGCTGCCAGGGCTGCTGGGTGGACGTCGCTTCCAAACAGCAGACGATCGATCTCAAGGCGATGAACAAACTCATCACCGAAGCCAAAGCCGCGGGCAATTCGTTCTTTGGGATCGTCGGTGGTGAACCGTTCATGCACCCGGAACTGTTCGAAATTCTGGAAGCGCATCCCGATTGCTATTTTCAGGTGTTCACGAACGGTCAGTTCATCACGCCGGAAAAAGCGCAACGACTGTTCAGGATGGGCAACGTGACGCCGCTGATCAGTGTTGAAGGCAACGAGATCATCAGCGACCAGCGACGCGGTCGAGACGACGTCTACAACAAGACACTGACCGGCATTCAAAACTGCCTGGACGCCAACGTGATGACAGGCGTGTGCACCAGTCTGGCAAAAAGCAACATCGACCACCTGCTGACGGAAAAGTGGGTTGATCGGCTGATCGAAATGGGCGTGCTGTACACTTGGTTCCATGTCTACCGCCCCATGGGCCCGGACGCGACCCCTGAACTCTGCCTGACGCCCGAACAGCAGCGCCGCGCACGCGAGTTTGTGGTTGAGATGCGCGCGAAGAAGCCGATCATCATTATCGATGCGTACTACGACGGCGATGGAAAAGCGTTGTGTCCGGCGGCAAACGGTATCAGTCACCACATCAATCCATGGGGCGACATCGAGCCCTGCCCCATTGTGCAGTTCTCTCGCGAATCGATTCATTCGACGGAAGACGATCAGCGTTCACTGTTCGACAAATTCACGCAGTCGAAATATCTATCCGATTTTCGCAGCCTGGCCCAGGACACAACTCGCGGCTGCATCGTGCTGGAACGCCCGGAATTGCTGCAGCAAGTGGTAGAAAACCACAGCGCGAAAGACTCAACGGCTCGAGGGACCGCGATGCAGGAACTGAAGTCAATGATACCACGTACGTCGCAGTATCACCCAGGCAATGAGATTCCTGAAAAGAACCTGTACTACCGCATTGCCAAGAAGTTTTTGTTCAACGACTTCGGCGTCTACAACGGCAAGGACCATACAAAGACCGCGGCCCCATATATCATCAAAGAAACAGAGACTGCCGAACAACCAATTCTGAACATCATTGGACAAAGTCAGGGTTGTTGCGGAGGCAGCAGCGCCGAAGATGAATCCACAACAGGCTGCTGCAGTTGAGTGCAGATCTGAGATCTCAAATTTGAAACCTGAAGCTCCAGATCTCAAATTCTCCGGCGTCTATTCAGGAATCAGGTCCTGCCAGCCCTTCATTGTGACTTTCACTTCTTCAAGATTCGCTTCCTTTAGTTGATCATTTCCCGGCAACTGGTCGAACCCCGGAACATGTCCGGCCGTTTGCACGCGAACGGTCATGACGTCACCTTCGCGGTACTCCATCAACCGCTCAACAAGATCATCGAAGTCGCGGAGCAGGGTTTTGTCAACCGCTGTTCCGGGCACGATCTCTGGTGTCAATTCGCCTTCTTTATTTGCTGGAGCAGCAGGTTCCGAATTCTTTGGAAGAATCGCAACGATCAAATTACCTGGTTTCAGCCCTGCATCAGCAGCCGAACTCCCCGCCGTCACCTGACCGATGAGAACTCCCGGCCCAGTGTGGCCATATGGCGAGATGCCCAGAGCAACACGTGAACGTTTGGCGACGCGGTTTTTGCCCACGACTTCCACCAATTGCCGTTCCTGCTCTTCCGTTAGCCGATTGCCCTGCAGCAGATACAGCTTAATACCAGCCTCGCCCAACACCGGGCCGCACAGTGCCGTCAGTCGCTGAAAAATGGCAACTCCAGCATCTCCACCGGTCCAGGTTTCCGTCAGAAGGATGCGAATTGCGCCGGTGTCTTCGCTGCTGCGGGGAAACGGATTGAACCGATCATACTTCGTGAAAGTGCCACGACGAACGATCGCTCCATGCTCTTCAAGGGCTTTGATGGCCAGTTCGATTCGCTGTCTCCAGTGCTGCCGCAGACTCTGTTGAGCACCGTCAGCGAGCATCAGTCGCGGGTCGCCTGCCTGAGCTTCCAGAACTTTGGACGCCACCGTAACGTCTGCCGGATCCTCAGATTCATAGCGTGCATCGATTTCCGCCTGAACGCGGACAACCACTTCCGCATTCGGTTGATCTTTGACACGAGTTGCCAGACGTAGGATGTCGCTCGCAGTGAGTTCTTTCAATCGTGCAGATGCGGCCGACCGGACGGAAAAATCCTTCGAGCCCAGGTCAGCCAGCAGACGATCATGGACGGCTGTAGCTTCGGCATCCGTGGCGGGTTCCTGGGCGCACGCGTCGCGGGGGACTCCCCCGCAGAGTTGCAGGGAAAGCAGCAGAATTGGGAAAAGATTCATTCTCATAGAAGGCACTTTCATTCCATGATTGTCACTTTACCCAACGCGAAATGCAATACGGAGACTTTGACTCGCGTCGGGCTCAGCCACTGATTGCCGTCGCCTGGCGGTGAATTTTGCCGGTTCAGCAGCGATGGCGGTTGAATAGGCGGACGAATCCGATGCTGATTCGACGCGTGCACCATCTGTCGGGCTTGTTCTGACTAGGCGGTCTGTTCGGTTTTCGGAGGCAATCAGGACGGAAGCACGAGTGCCGAATGTTGTCGCAACATGATCCGATAACCAACTTCAGCCGATGACGTGTGCTCACGCAAACGCCGCCCGGCAGCAGAACGAATTCATTATCTCAATCGCGACCGCAGCAGGAGGCTTTCGTGGCAAAATCGGTAAATGTACTTGCTCTGGTTCGCGAAGAGCACCGCTTCGTCTTTCTTTACGACGACGACAGCATAGACACAATGCTGGCCACCCTCAGCCAGTATGCGAATGATCCGGAACTCGACTTCACATGGTACGACGCTGCGATGATGGCGCAACGCGTCCGCAAGATGTTAGAGACTGTGAAACAGGATTCAAAGCTGGAAGGCCGTCCGTACGCATCTTAAAGTAAGCACCCGCCCACAGATAAACGCACATATCAGTGACAGCCCCAGTCTCCAGGGCAAGGATAAGTCGTAGG
>CALFOL010000567.1 GCA_937919915.1 uncultured Planctomycetaceae bacterium | reverse complement strand
CTGTCGTGGGGCATCAGTGAGCGTCTCGCGGCTCCCAATCTGGGTTAGACTTTGCAGCTACAGCGTATCACGCCGACTTGTGGCCGCGGGAACGCGTTTCGATAGAAGAAAGCCTGGTCCCGCGAGCGAGTACCAGTCACGACATTAAGTAAACTGCTCTAGCGATGCGAAAGCGATGCTTCTCGCCGCCCTCCGTGTTTGGTTTGAAATCCAACCGTGTGGCGAATAACCACGCCAACGATCTTGCTGGTTGCGTGAGTCAGAGTTGGATTCACATAGGTGAAGAAGTCGTGCGGCACGGTCGTTCGATTCCCCTCGTTTCGAAGAAACCGTTGAATCGGTCTCTATCCGTTGTACAGGACGCGTCAGCGTGATCCCATGCCAGGCGAAGCAGTGTTTAGGAGCCTACAGAATCGGCTGTGTCACGTCTGCCAGCATCGACGCAGGTGATGGCTTCGTCAATCGCCGCCCGAATTGCACCGCGACTTATGCCAGCGTGCTTTATCAGTTGGCCGTACGATACCGAGATGTCTTCCTGAACCGGGTTTCCTCCACCGGACTGGTCACCGTGCTGAAGCGTGGCCTGACGTCGATAGAAATACAACGTTGCGAATGTATGATGCGCAGTCAGAACCTGCGCAATGATCGTAGGTTCGGGTTACGCCCTGGAATATGACTGAATCGAATCGCAATGCAACGTCTTCTCACCGTTCTCCTGGTCCTGCAACTGTCGTCTCCTGCATTTGCACTGAAACCGCGAAACATCGTTGTCTTTCTGATCGATGATTTACGATTCGACACCGTGGGCTATGCCGGTCACCCGTTTTTGAAGACTCCGCACATCGATCGTCTGGCGAAGAATGGGGCGAACTTCAAAAACGCATTCGTCACCACATCGCTGTGTTCGCCAAGTCGAGCATCGATACTCACGGGGCTCTACGCTCACAATCATCGGGTAGTCGATAACTATAACCCGGTCAACGACCAGCTGGTTTTCTTTCCACAGCTGCTGCAGAAAGCCGGCTATGAAAATGCCTTCATCGGCAAATGGCACATGGGAGACACGGAAGAGCCTCAGCGAGGCTTCGACCATTGGGTCAGCTTCAAAGGACAGGGCATCTACTGGCCGCACGACACCGGCCTGGAGGTGAAGGGACGTTACGTTCCGCAGGCGACAAAGAGCGGGATCAACATTAACGGTGTCAACGTTGCCCAAAAGGGCTACATCACAGATGAACTAACAGATTATGCCGTCGATTGGCTCGACGATCGTGACGGTCAGAAGCCATGGCTGCTGTATGTTTCTCACAAAGCCGTGCATGCTGATTTTCTTCCGCCGAACCGCCACGCCTACAAGTACAAGGACCAGGAAGTCACTCTGCCAGACAGCTGGGCCAGCAATCCAGAGGCGTTCAAGGACGTCCCGATGTGGGTCCGCAACCAGCGCAACAGTCGCCATGGAACTGAGTTCGCTTACTACACCGACCTGAACCTGGCTGACTACTACCGACGGTATTGTGAAACGATTCTGGCTGTGGATGACAGCGTGGGGCGCGTCACAGCGTGGCTTGAGCAAAAGGGACAGCTGACTTCTACACTCATTCTATTCCTGGGAGACAACGGGTTTTTGTTTGGCGAACACGGCCTGATTGACAAGCGTTGCGCGTACGAAGAGTCCATCCGCATTCCAATGCTCATGCACTGCCCGGAACTGATCAAGTCTGACACCATCGTTTCAGAAGTCGTTGCCAACATCGACGTCGCTCCGACGCTGTTGCAGACAGCAGGTGTTGCGATACCGACGCAGATGCAGGGACGCAGCATGCTGCCGCTGGTCAAAGGCGAAGCAGCCGACTGGCGAGACTATCTGCTTTACGAATACTATTGGGAACGCAACTATCCACAAACGCCGACGATGCATGCTTTGCGAGGCAACCAGTTCAAGTACATTCGGTACCACGGCATCTGGGACACCGATGAACTTTACGACATCAAAGCCGATCCTCGGGAACGAACGAACCTGATCAATGATCCCGCGCATGCTGGCAGGATTGCGGAGATGAACAAGCGACTGTTCGAAGTTCTCGACGAAACAGACGGCATGGAACTGCCCATGGTTGGTGACAAAGGAACAAAGTTCCATCACCGAAGAATCGGCGGCACCCCCGGAGCGGAATTTCACAAGTGGATGTACCGCCCCGCTGGCACAACGGGTAAGTGAAGATCTTCCAGTTTCCGATTTCGTTCGACAATTGTCAAACGAAGTGCATGGCGTTCGCGCTGTTGATGGACCGCCTGGCAAACATTTTGATGAGGCTCAGATGCGATCATATCAAGGACACTAACACTCTACCCCAAAGCAACGGTCATCGCTGAATGCTGCTACTCACCTGTTTGTTACGACGGTATGTCGAACGATCCGTCCGAATTACTTCCCAGGTTCGATTCCGCGCAACATGGCCCTGCTGCATTGCTTACGTTTGATGACGGAAGTTTGACAGCCCACAGAGCGAGATAAACCTCGCTTTTTAGATACCCAATGCTATAATGAGGTTCGTTGACG
>CALFOL010000566.1 GCA_937919915.1 uncultured Planctomycetaceae bacterium | reverse complement strand
GAAGAACAGCGTCCCGTTCACGTTCGTCAGATTACTCGGAGACGAACTGAGGCTTCCGCTGACGATATCTTTGACGAGTACAGGATCCACCGACAACAGTTTCCTGGTCTCCAGCGTCTCCACCAGCGGAGCTCACACGAAATCCTCCCGCATCAACACAACCTGCCCGGACGCTGACCTGGTCTTGCGGCGATCATGCCGGGAAGAACGTCGTGCTAAATCAACGGTCAGGGTTTTCAGCCAGTTTTGGAAAAGCATGGAGTCAACTCATTGAAAGAGAACATTGAAAGAGAATGCACCTTTATCGATGCCTGCAGTTCTGTCAGCCGAGCGGCAGGTGAACGATGAGAAGTTTTTACTTGCAAATGGCAGTGTTCCACTACGAGCCGTCAGAATACAACTTAGAATTAGAAGGACCTGGATGAAGTTTGACCCAAATGTTTTGCCTTCAGGCTATGTGCCAGCGGATCTTTTTAGAATTGGTCAATCAGGTGGCCTGTGCTTTACGAATCATTCGACGCTAGCAGGATGTTGATTACATGTCGGTTCCAACAACGACTAAATCAAGACTCCGCAAGTGACCAAAGCCAGGTTTCAAGACAGCGAACTTCCTGTGGGTCGTCAAACAAGATCGGACATAATTCCAGAATCGAAGCTGAAACTCGATCCCGTGCCGATCGATCAGTTCCCAGCCGGACTGCCGTTTCGATGTATTGCTGCGGTGAGGCGACGATCATGTCGGTGAATTCCAGCTTGCGATAGAGTGCCTGTGTGATCCGGCTGCGAAGGAATTCACCGGGCAGTGTGACAACCGGCGTGCCGACGGCCAAAGCTTCGTAGCTGGTGTGTCCACCGCCGAAGTGCAGTGGATCAAGAATCACGTCCGCTGTCGCCAGCAGATTCATGAATTCATCACGTGGCATGGCGGGCAGAAAGTGAACGCGCGATGTACCGCCGGGAAGTGTCTTTTCAAACCGCTGCTTCAGACGATTCGTCCAATGCGAGACGCGGCCTTCCAGTAACACGATTTCTGCCAGAGGATCCGCGTTCAAAATTCCTGCAAGGATCTCGTCGAAGTCCGGATGGAATTTGAACAGCGTTTGAGGGCAGACGTAGGTGTGGGCTGTATCGTTTAACGGCGAGCCGGGGGACGTGAGTCCCCTTTGCAGATGATGAGACTTACGGGCGTTGTGAGACGCGGTCGCCTGCGGCTTGCCGTTAAACGAAGGCCGCTCAAAATATGTTGCCAGTAGCGGCAAACGCACAAGCTGTTCGGAGTAGTGTGCATCGGCGTCTGGTGTTTCCAGCAGCTCGCTCGACAGGAAGTAATCGAGATACGGACTTCCCGTCGTGTCCGGATGTCCCCAGGTCACGCATTGCACGGGTGCCATGCGTGACCAGGCAAGCGTCGCCGTCAGCGAATCCATCCCGACATCCGCGAAGATCAAAACGTCCAGATCCTGATCGGCGATTGCCGTACGAGCCGCCGCGACGTCGCGCGGGATCTGACGGTACCGATCCGCGGCCGATCGGAACTGAGCGGACACGGCATCATTGCGGCCGGAGGCAGACAACACGGTGACTTCAAACTTGGTGCGATCCAGATGCTGGATGCGCCCGAGGTTCAGTCGCCCGATTGTGTGGTCACGGAAGTACGCAGAAAGGAAACCAACTCGCAGTCGTCCATCAGATCGCGGCTGCAGTTTTCCAGAAGCTTTTCCAGACTCTTTACCCGTCCGTTCGGCCACAAGGTCGGAGCCGCGACAGATGCGTCCCAATCGCCGCATCACGTCCGCATCATTTTGTCCCTGATAGGCCAGAAAAAAAGATGTCGGAACTAATGACTTCGTGGCATCGACAGTGCCACCGTCTGCGATGATGCCGTCAAGACCATTGATGAGTCGCTGTCGCCATATTCCAACATCGCTAGTCGAATCGTAAACCACCGGCAGCACACCGGCAGCACACTGGCAGCCAGCAGGCGATTGATCGGAGAAGCGTCCAGTTTCAGCAACGCATCATACTGTGTCACGGCCTCGTCCGTACGACCGTGATTGAATAGCAGATAACCCAGATTCTGCCGCGCCGGAATACAGTTGGTATC
>CALFOL010000565.1 GCA_937919915.1 uncultured Planctomycetaceae bacterium | reverse complement strand
TACAGGCCTGGAACGGCGAAACGGGATTTCGTGGTACTCGGCTTTTCTTCGAGCGACACGGCATTACCTTCATCATCGAATTCCACAACACCGTAGCGTTCCGGGTCACGCACTTCATATCCGAAGATGGTTGCCCCGTCTTTCAGCGACCCCGCGTTGTCCAGGATTTCCTGGAACCCACGACCGTAGAAGATGTTGTCTCCCAGTACCAGAGCGACGTGATCGTCGCCAACAAAGTCTGCTCCCAGAATAAACGCCTGAGCCAGGCCTTCGGGGTTCGCCTGTTCGATGTAGGACAGATTCATTCCCCATTGTGAACCGTCGCCCAGCAGCCGTTGAAATCCGCTAAGATCGCGCGGTGAGGAAATTACCAGCACCTCACGAATTCCCGCCAGCATCAATGTCGACAGGGGATAGTAAATCATCGGCTTGTCGTACACCGGTGCCATCTGCTTGCTGATGCCCTGCGTTAAAGGGAACAGTCGCGAGCCTGTGCCGCCTGCCAGTACGATGCCTTTTTTGAAGTATTGCATTAGAAATGACGTCCTGAGTTCGGTGAGTGCCTTTGCAGTTGCGTTGTCGAGCCACGGTGAATTGTTTGGGCTAACCCAGTCCCAGACGTTCCCGCTGGTAGTCACCGCTTTGTACGCGTTGAACCCAGGTCGGATTATCCAGATACCATTGGACCGTGGCTTCGATTCCGCTGGCGAATTCCTGTCGGGGAACCCAACCCAGTTCGTCGCGAATTTTGGAAGCGTCAATTGCGTAACGCCGATCGTGCCCGGGGCGATCTTTGACGTAGGTGAGCAGCGATTCACATGGAGAGTGTTTTAAGCCCGGTTGCAGGCGATCGATGGTCGCACATATTGTGCGTACGATATCAATATTTGTCTGTTCGTTGTTTCCACCGATATTGTAACACTCACCGACAGTGCCCTGCCCCAGCACCGTTTCGATGGCATCACAATGGTCTTCAACAAACAGCCAGTCTCGAACGTTCAATCCATCGCCGTAAATCGGCAAGGGTTTGCCTTCCAGCGCGTTCAGGATCATTAACGGAATCAGTTTCTCCGGAAACTGGTAGGGGCCGTAGTTGTTGCTGCAATTGGTCATCAGTGTTGGTAGCCCATACGTATGATGATAAGCACGGACAAAGTGGTCTGACGCGGCTTTCGACGCTGAGTACGGGCTGTTTGGAGCGTACGGTGTGGTTTCAGTGAACAGACCAGTTGCTCCCAGAGAGCCGTAGACTTCGTCGGTCGAAACATGCAGAAAACGAAACTGATCACGCCCTGAACTATCCAGCGTTCCGTAGTAGCTGCGGACCTCTTCCAGCATCCTGCAGGTGCCCAGCACATTGGTCTCGACGAATTCCAGTGGACCATCGATCGATCGATCGACATGCGACTCTGCCGCAAAGTTGACGACTGCGACCGGTTGATGGCTTTTCAGTAGCCCGCGAACGAGTTCAGAATTGCCGATATCGCCAATCACCAGTGTATGGTGTTTGGAATTCGGTAGAGAATCGGGATTGCCGGCATAAGTCAGCTTGTCCAGATTGATGATTCGAGTTGCTTCGTTTTGAACTGCTCTTCGTACAAAGCAGCTTCCGATGAAGCCTGCCCCACCGGTGACAAGAATGACGCTCATGGATGGTTCCAGAAAAATTGTCGAGAGATAATCGATCGTGTTGGTGAATTGGCCGCTGACGACTATTCGGTGGACCACGACTCCATGGCTGCTGCCAACGCCTCCTCAACAGGGGCCATCGGTAATCCAGCGGCGACTGCTTTACTGCTGTCCAGTACGCAGTTCGAGCGGGGTGTTTTGGCAGCGAGCTTCATGAACTCTTCCTCCGTGTCGAAGAAGGAAAAGATCTTTTCACTCAGGCCGTGTCGAGAAATCATCTCAACAACTTCGCGAGTTGTGACGGATCCTGGATTCGTCAGGTTATAGATGCCAAAATCGACCCGTTTTGTCCAGCACGCCAGGCACGCGTCGACGAACTGGTCGAGGTGCGAGAGACTGTTTGTGGCATCAAGCAGTCGATCGTACCGCATCATCTTGCTGATATAGTTACGAGGTGAGTCCGTTGCGTTGAACGGGATTCTGAGTCTCCAGACGTAACACTGTTCCGCCCCTTGAAGAACTTCTTCCCCCAGGGCTTTGCAACCTGAGTAGAAGCTGCAGTTGTCCTGTCGGAAAGAAAAGTTGGGAGCGTCCTGCTCTGTAAAGCCAGTGCCGTCTGTTTTTGCGCCGGTGTAGATGCATCCCGACGAAACATGGCCCCATGGAATCCTGAGGTCTTCGCAGACTTCCCGAATCACGCCTGGCAACACAGCGTTGCCCTCAAGACAAGCGGCCTTTTGAGTCTCGCACGCGTCAACGTTTGGTTTGCCGGTGAATCCAGCCGTATTGATCACGAATTCAGGACGAATGTCCAAAAGGAATTTTCGCAGCGATTCACGTCTGGAATAGTCCACAACAGATCGCGACACAACTTGAAATGGTAGATTGCGTTGGTTGAGTTGTGTTTGGAAAGCCGTCCCAACGTACCCACTTCCCCCGAGTACTACAAACATTCGATCTTAATTCCTTGGCGATGGATTCCTGCACACTCAATCCGGCCAGTTGGACTGGTTCCTGGGTTTCCTACGGCTGCGAATCCATGTTACGTAATGAGTTTCTTCCGATGTGTTCTGGCCAGCGTAGAGATAAGCACTGTTGCCAGAGAATACCAACTTCCATCCGTTTCGTGGCTGAGTCCCTTGCTGAAATCTGATCCTGTCTGCAAACTACGGGGCTTCCAATGATGTACGCGTTTATTCAGCAATTTTTGCGTGCAGATTCGTAAAATTGCTGACACGTTGTGACTGAGAGTCTGTCCGGAAATAATTCCCTTTGTTTTTGCTTGCTTCGTTGAGGTGGATTTCTTGACCGGATCGGCGATTCCCGCGTTTTCGCCGGAAATGGCACTTCGGGACCGTTGCCGGAGCTCCATCAGGTCAATGTTTTGCTTGGT
>CALFOL010000564.1 GCA_937919915.1 uncultured Planctomycetaceae bacterium | reverse complement strand
ATTCCTGCTGTTGCCGCCACAGTTTACCTGTTCTTCGCAAGTCTGGGTGGGCTGACGCAGGATTCCGGCAGTATCGAGCGACGGAATGCGGTCGCACAAGACACCCCGCAGGCAGCCAGCGACAGGCTCCAGGATCTCCAGAGTGTCGTCACCGCTCACGGGCAACTCGCTGTTTCGGCTGTTCCAGGAGCCAGTAACTACTCGATGTTGGCCAACCTAAATCCAGGGGAGATCAAATTGACACGAACTCTTCTCCCTGCAATGGAAGAAGTGGCGGAGAGAAACGGTCTATTCCACGTCGCCCAGACACCGGAAGTTCATCCAGTCCGAGTTGCGCTGCAGGACACCACGACCGGTTTGGTACCGGTCCCCGTTCTTACGCCGTCCGCCGCTGTGACGACGGATGACGAGAAACAGATCACCGGCAGTAAAAAGGGCGACACAGATGTCTCAGATTCTGAGCAGGAGAACCTCGTCCTCAAGAAACACGGCCGAATCTTTCTGAACAAGCCTGTGAACTTCCGCGGATGGCGGAACGAGCCGAGCAAACGATCGACTTCAAAATAGAAAGTCGATGAATAGGAATCTCATGAGCGACAGTCCGCGCAGCCCATAAGCGTCAGTACATAAATGATTTGTCATAACAATTGGCAGGCATGTTCTCCGTCACACCGGCTGCATTAAGTTGGTCATCGTCTGGTTCATCATCGGCACCGTCTGCCGAACAGCGTTCGCCTGGTCGGTCACATCAGCCGTGATGATAATTTGTTGCTCGTTGGCCATCGCCTGCGCGTTCCCGCACTGATCAAAGCCCTTGAGGCCCTATGTGATCGTAGCTCATCGCCTGGTTGAATGTGCTGTCAGCTGACACTTCAATACAGCAATTCCTCAATGATATCCAGGGCGATGTGGGTATCCAGACAAGCTGGCAGACGCGTGCGGAGTCATTCCGCACGTTTTCGACACGAGGCCCGACGCTACTAGCGCGCTCGGCTCACAACGGTGAGGCCATTGGCCTGGCGAGCTCTGCACTGGTCTTCTGCCCCCGCACAGTTCATGCGTCACCCTCCGCGCAAGAAAAAACGCCTCTCTGCTTTTGCAAACAGAAAGGCATCATGAGTTTCCGGTCAGCCAATGCGGCGGGAACCTAAGTGGTCGCTGCCATATGCCGTGCACGTGACAGCAGATCCTGCAATCGATTCAGCAACGACTCCGGAACAGCACCGTTGATGCTGTGCGCGAGTGACGCAGACGTCTTATCACCTTCTCGCAACGCCAGCAATTCTTCCAGTTGAACACGAAGAATAGGAGTCCCTTCAGACGGCAAGCCGCGAGAAACCGCCCCTCCGGCATCACTACCAAAATGAACAGTCCATTGACTACCACCACTGCCCTGAATATCCAGGCCCAATACCTCAGCATCGGTTTCGTCAGAATTCGTTGGCAGACCTTCGAACAATGATTCGGCCCAGATCTCGTTTGTCAGAGGTTCTGGTCGTCGTTTGCCCCAGCGATCTTCTTCGCCGAATTTGATGTACCGTTCAATCACGGTCTTGTCGATCGGCGGACAGATGATGTCGCCCGCAAATCGCTTCAAGTTGGTCATGTCAAACGTGTTGTCGGTGCTTTCATAGGGTTCGTATGTCCCCATGTTTTCCATCACCAGACGTTCGAACATCCACTGATCTTCGTTGAGTTCGCGAGACACAGGTTCCGGCACGAAATCCGTTCCGCGGAACTCAACACCTGTCGACTTAAAATACTCGCCGCACCAGGTAATCATGTCCCGAGCGGTCATCGGATCTTCCGGAGCCATGTGGTATGTGCCACCGCGTGCTTCAGGCGTTTCGAACAGTCGCACCGTGACCGCGGAAATCCAGTCGACGGGAATCACGTTGCGACGTTCATCACCCGTAAATCGCAAGCGAATCGGCGTGTGTCGGAAACCATCTTCGCCTGGCGGGATCGACGGAATCATTACAGCCATCAGGCGCAGATACAGATAAATTCCGTGATATGTGTTGGTATATCCCGTGACTGAGTCGCCGGAAATCACCGCTGGCCGGTAAACCGTCACGTGCTCTGCGAAATCGATCGCTCGCACTTCCTGTTCCGCCAAAAACTTGCTCTCTTCGTAGTCGTTTCTGAATTTCTGACCAACGTCGAGTACATCTTCCATCGCCGGCTCGGTCTGCCTTCCTGCGACATATGCGGTGGAAATATAATTGATGTCGTGGATCCCCAGATCACGACACAGGTTGATCATGTTGCGCGTGCCACCGAGGTTCGTGCGCCACGGCTCACCGTTACGGTCTTCGCCGTAGAACTCCAGAATCGCAGCACTATGGATGATCGTATTGACGTTGTCCTTAACCCATGCCTGATCTTCGTCCGACAACGCAAATGCGGATTCAGCAATGTCGCCCGACAACACAATGGGGCGAGGCAGGGATCGCCCCAGCTCTTCTTCCCAATGCTGCAGGATCTCCTCCATCCGCTCACGAGGAGCTGTCTTCCGCGACGGTCGAATCACCACCGCAAGATTGTGACCGTTTAGCAGTAGGTCTCGAACCAAGTAACGACCAACCAGTCCAGTAGCCCCGGTAAGCAGTGTGTACATCTTTTCCCCTGAAAGATCTGTCAGTAAACATCCGATCCAGTCAGCCCGAACCAGATCAGGATTTACAAGAAAATGTGCTTCGGAATCGTCAGACTGCGTTCGCAGAGTCGAAAAAAAGCGACCCCGCAGATTCCGGAGATTGTTCGTCAGAGATCTGATAAGACAACCACTGAGTTCCCCAACTCAACTTGTGGTCACCCACCGTCAGATTTCCTGTGTTGTATTTCATCAACTATAGGCACGGAAACAAGGTCGAACTCACTTCCCCTCCCGGAACGACTTTGTTTGCAAAAGGAAACACTAATCGACTCCCCCTGCTCGACCTTAACTAAACATATTACCCAATATAGCAAATTGCGAAGTCGGAATCCCGACCAACGTGTGGAGGGCGACAGATAGTCGCAAATTTTGTCGACACGGGACTGGTTCGGCACTATTTGCCGGTGATTGTTGGTCGATTTTTTGCAGCCCTAAATCTTTCTCTAACCTGACAAGTCCGCCAAAATCACGGGAACGGCATATTTCCTGCGGATATTGCATTGAACTCAGCACGAACGACTCGCGCATTCGGCAAATACCACGCCGCAACGCCGATTCAGCTTCGCCATTTCGCCTGACTCATACGACGCGTGTTATGGGGCGCTGCCCTAGCAGCGTGTCCGGGAAGGGGATTATTGGCT
>CALFOL010000563.1 GCA_937919915.1 uncultured Planctomycetaceae bacterium | reverse complement strand
GTTCACCTGCTGCCGCTTCGTGCTGGTATTTGCCACAGCCGGAAAAACTGAGGCGTACTGAATGTAGACCCCGTCCGATTGACAATTGTACTGCAGATTCGTAACTTCTGCCCTGAAAACACACGGCGTCCAGCACGCACTGGACCTGCTTTTTAGTCCATACTTTCGCGGAGATTCTTTCGATGGCTCGTCCCGTTACCCTGTTCACCGGCCAGTGGGCCGATCTTCCACTGGAAGAACTCTGCAAAAAAGCGAAAGAGTTCGGCTATGACGGGCTGGAGCTGGCGTGCTGGGGCGATCACTTCGAAGTCGACAAAGCGTTGTCCGACGATAACTACTGTCAGAAGAAGCGAGATCTGCTTGACAAACACGACCTGAAATTGTTTGCGATCAGCAATCATCTTGTCGGACAAGGCGTGCTGGACAACATCGACCAGCGTCACAAGAGCATTCTGCCGCCTTACGTTTGGGGCGATGGCGATCCGGCTGGCGTCAACGCTCGCAGTATCGAAGAAATGAAGAACACTGCTCGCGCTGCTCAGAAGCTCGGAGTCAGCGTTGTTAACGGTTTCACAGGTTCCAGCATCTGGCATCTGCTGTACGACTTTCCACCGACTCCGGCGAGCATGATCGATGCGGGCTACAACCTGTTGGCAGAACGCTGGAATCCAATTCTGGACGTGTTCCAGGAATGCGGAATCAAGTTCGCTCTGGAAGTTCATCCGACTGAAATCGCATTCGACATTTACTCCGCCGAACGTTCGCTGAAGGCGTTGAACAACCGCGAAGAATTCGGCTTCAACTTCGACCCAAGCCATCTGATTTGGCAAGGCGTTGATCCTGCTGAATTTATCCGAGCATTCCCTGATCGCATTTATCACGTCCACATGAAGGACGCATCTGTCACCCTGAATGGCCGTTCAGGCATTCTGACGAGCCACCTGCCGTGGGGTGATCATCGACGTGGCTGGGACTTCCGCAGCGTTGGCCGCGGCGGCGTCCGCTTCGAAGAAATCATCCGCTCACTGAACACCATCGGCTACGACGGACCTCTGTCGGTCGAATGGGAAGACATCGGTATGGACCGCGAAGCGGGTGCGGCAGAAGCGGCTCAGTTCTGTAAGAACGTCGACTTCGCTCCATCTGGACATCGCTTCGACGCGGCGTTCGGCGACTAGAGCAGTTTACCTGTTATTGTGAACGGTGCTCGCTCGCCGGAGCAGGCTGTCTTCGATCGAAACGCGTGCCCCGCGGCCACAAGCCAGCGTAATTCGCTGTAGTTATTAGCTTGCTCTAACGGAAAGAACTGGCAGAGGTGTCTGTTCGACAGTAAAACTCATCGGCAGCGACCTGGACACTTCCGAGTCGCTGCCGTTTTCCGTTTGTTGGTGTTGCCACGAAGGCACTGCCTCTTTCAGTGAAGAACATTGGCACGTGAATCAGGATCCCGTCACCGTTGAACGAATTGACTGGCCGAAGGCGCTGCCGGGGCTGCATCTGCTGCAGGCACTGCGTCTGGGATTCCGCGTCCGTGTGTTACTGCCCGCAATCATTGGCGCGATGTGCTGGCTGCTGACGGCATCAGTTCTGCACAGCCCGGCAATCGATCAGAACATGCCGCCGGGGATAACAAGTCTCCGGTCGCCCGTGTTTCATGGCGCGGCCACCGCCACAATGTTGCTGATGAATTCACAGCCGGAACTCTTCACGAAATTACTACTCAGCCTGCTGCTGGATCTCGCCGTCATTGCCGTTGTGGGGACAGCGATCGCTCGAGTCACCGCGTCCGAATTTTGTACTGCAACTCGCGTGGGAACGGTTGCCGCATTTCGATTTTCATTCCGCAGCACATTCGGATGGTTATTATCAACAGCCCTCGCACTGGCGATCGTCGCTGCACCACTGACGGCGATCAAGTTGGCAGGATGGCTGATTTCGCTCGGCACAGCAGGTTCGGCGATGGTGTCCATCCTGTGGCCGATTGTGTACCTGATGGCGGTGCTGGCGAGCATTGCCGCAACAGTGTGTGGATTAGCCTGGTTGCTTTCATTGGCGGCCATCGGCACAGATCAGTGTTCCGGCAGCGATGCGCTCAGCCGCGGGATCAATTACGTGCTGTCACACAAGTGGAAATCTGTGGTCTATCTGACGCTGGTAGTGCTCGTCTCACAGGCCGCGTACGTCATTGCACACGGATTGTTGAAAGCAGGGCAGGCGATTCTTCAAAACCGCGTCGCTGAAGAGTATCTGATGGCCCCTGGATTGGCGGGCGACGGCTTCAATCAGACGTCGCTTTTTTACTGGAGCGAAATCATTTACCTGATTCCGGATGCCGTTCACCTGGGGACGTTTCTGACAGGCATAACGCTGGCCTACATCCTGCTGCGAAAGGCTGAAGATGCGGTCCAGATCAGAGAGATGGACGGCGCTAACTCGCTGTAGACGCCGAGATTACAGCGTATTACGCTGACTCGTGGCCGTGTAGGACGCGTTTCGTCCTACGTGAGCCGGTTCCCGCGAGCCAGAACCGTCCACAACAAAAGGTAAATTGCTCTAGCGGAGAGATTCTGAATTTATGCCAGCACGAAGCACCAGCGAGTGAATCCTGTTCGCCACTCATTTACTCGCTGGTGTTTCGTGCTGGCGGTTGCACGTCACCCTTGCGGTTTTACCGCTGCCATTGTGGTGGATAACCAGCCGCTGCAGTGACTGGACGGCGGTCGACTAACGCAGATCCGGGCGCGGCTGGCATGGCAGAAACGGGCGAAGGCACTGGCTGTCGGTTCCATTGCGGAGCGTTCGCTTCATTGCGGGGAGCATGCGAGACACGCTGAATGGCAGGCTGTCGCTGCTGAAATGGTGCTGGCTGTGGTGCAGCTTGCGGCACGTACGCCGCGTTGTTCATTTTGCTTGCGCCGGCTACGTTCACGATTGTCTTTGACAGCATGCCATCGGCTCCTGGTGTTTCTTTCCACTCCTCAAAGCTGGTCTGCTGCAGATCCACTTTGCTCGGAATTCCGCGGTTCGAAGCCACCTGGCCTGCATGCGATCGTGAGTCGTCATGCCCCAGAGACGCTATCATTTCTGTTGCTGATTTTCTGGTCTGAGCGTTCGGGAACGCATCCAAAGTCTGCTCGAACCAATGCAGGGCTTCCTGTTTCCGTCCCGCTTCGCTGAGAACAAAACCAATGTTGTACAGTGCTGCGGCTTCGCCTACGGCAAATCCGAGATGTGATTTCGCTTCTTCAAGTCTGTCGCCGCGAGCCATCGCAAGTCCCAGTTCGAAGCGAGCGGCCTGACTGGACGAGTCGATGGACACTGCTTTCTGCAGGCTCTGAATTGCGGCTCCGTATTCTTTCCGCTCTGACTGAATCTGCCCCATATCGATCCACACCTGCTGATTTTCCGGGTGTCGCCGCGCTGCCGCCTTCAGAATCTCTTCGGCTTCGTGGACTCGCCCATTCTTATATTCAATGCGAGCAATCCCCAGGCGTGCGCCAACGTTATCGGGGTTGTCAGCCAGCAATTCACGGTATCGATCCAGCGCAACATCATGGTTTCCCATGTCTTCGCGCATTTGCGCGTACTTCAACAGCGTTTCATCCGCGGACTTGAGTTCTCGTTTCGCCATTTTGAAGTCGTCACTGACGTTGGCCTTGACGTTCGCCAGAGGATCGTTGGAATCTGGCGCCCGCGAAACCATCGACTTCATCCTTGCGGGCATGCTCTGCAGCGTGCTGCAACCAACCGTCAGGCTCAGAAATAACGCGGCAACGATCTGTTGATTAGCCAAATATTTCATCTCGTCGAGTCTCCATGTGTCCGCTCCGGAGTCGTTGCAGCCGCGAAAGCGTGGCGCAATGGGCTCTTCAGGGTGGGATCGACCGCGGCAATCGTCAAACTCGACAAAAAGTTCCCAGTCCGCATGATTGAATCATGCCGCACGGAAAGGAAATTCGTCGAAAAGCAAAAACAAGCAGCGATTGCCGACGTGACGCGCACAGCAGTAAATTTCACCTGATCACTTCGTCATATGCGTGTTCGTCGCCGCCGCCGCCATTGCTTTGCACTTGCTCAGTCCATCAGTCACAGCAACGTCATTCAGCAAACGACTCTACGCCAGATCGTAGACCGGCTGATCGCCAGTCCCCTCGAACGTCGTATCGCCGATAAACAGACAACCGGCATTCGGGTGCCGCTGCTGCTGATCTGCTTCCATGTGTTCAACAGCTGTCGTCAGCGCCAGTTTCACCGCGTCACCAACGCGAACAAGTTGCGGACAGGTCACACGGGGCGACCCTGGACAGGTCCAAACAGCTTCCAGCTCTCCGGATGTCAGGCTGTACTGGCGAGCGGCCCCGGCCGACGGATCGCCGGGATCATACAGAGCCACAATCAGGCTGTTGCCGTCAGGAGTCACCACCATGCCATCGGGAAAGACGTCTCCTGCCGTCAGGTCGACGATCACTTTCGGTTCCGTGACAGCACCGTCGTCAACATCCAGGTCGCAGATGGTGATTGTCTTTGACGGCGAATCGATGTCGATCAGCGACAGCGTCCCGTCTTTCTGCTGACGAACAGCTTTTCCATTCGAGCAAATCTGATCATTACGCAGTTGCAGCAGGCGACCATCCCGGTGTCGCAGATACAGCCCCGCCTTTTTTGTCTTGAATTCCAGTTCTTTGCAGCCGAAGATCAGGTGCCCGTCATAGACAACTCCGTCATTGATAATCGTGTTGTCCACGCCACTGTCGATGTCAGCGGCCAGTTCTGTCCAGCTACGATCGTCGGTGTCATAGAGTCCTAGCGTTCTTTCGACACCGCAGACAAAGACACCCGGTCGGGATGTCGGAAACGCGAAGCCTGGCCGTCCTGGCAGTTCGAACGATTGGTTTGTCCCAGCGGCCAAATCAAGAATATTTACCGATCCGATGGTCGAGTTGCCGCCATGCTGAATACCGACCCAGCTGAGTTTTCCATCCGGCAGTGAATATGGTCCCTCTGGCAGAAACCGAAGTCCTGCGGATTCAGGTCGAAACAAAACACGGCATTCCGTTGTGGTCACCATTGTCGCTACTCTCCTTTTTCGTTCATTGCTTCCAGCGCGAACATTGCGGCTTTTTGTTCCGCTTCTTTTTTACTTCGTCCCCACGCCGATTCGAATTGCCTGTCGCCGATTTCCACCGCCACCAGAAACTCTCGAGCGTGATCGGGACCGCGTTGTTCGATGATGACGTACTTCGGCACGATGCTTCCATCGCGCTGAGTCTCTTCCTGCAACGTACTTTTGTAATTCTCTCCGTCCAATTCTCCGCAGCCTTCCAGTTCCGGCGCGAACGCTCGCAGAATGAAATCGCTGGCTGGCTGAAGTCCACCATCCAGGTAGATCGCCGCAATCAGGGACTCGACCACCGCCGCCTTCAGCGAATCGGGAATCGACTGCAACCCTTTGCCGACAAACATGAGCTCGTGCAGAGCCAGTCGTTCGCCGACCTGTGTACACACCGAACGACTCACCAGATGCGACTTCAGCTGCGTCAGTTGCCCTTCGCGGCGATCCGGGTAGCGGTTAAAGACATGTTCGCAAATGACCATCCCCAGAACGGCGTCGCCAAGGAATTCCATCCGTTCGTTGCAGTCCAGTCGCGTGGACGCGCATGAACTGTGAGTCAGCCCGCGTTGCAGGATTTCTCGATCTTTAAATGTATAGCCAATGCGATTTTCGCACTCAGACAGAACTTCCTGACGTTCTGCGTCAGTGGCAACAGAGCTGGATTCGGACACGCGTGATTTCAGATTGGTGCTGGAAGAATTTCAGGGGAGGAAGTAACAAGACCCCGGAATGGCCCGCCGAGCAATGTATGTTAAGAACCACTCGGCATTGTGGGAAAGAACGAGTGCCGAATTATGCTGTTCCCGCCCGATTTTCTCGATGAGGGAAAAAACGGGCAATTTTCCTTGGGGAGACTCGGACACCCGGCAACTTCCGACGCAAAGGCAAGACAGACGCAGCCGTAAACCCTGGCAGCAGCGGCGGTCCACTGGTCAACCTGCGCGGTGAAGTTGTCGGTATCAACACAGCGATTTCGACTCGCAGCAGCGGTTATGATGGCGTCAGCTTTGCCGTTCCGGTGAACCTTGTCCGCTGGGTGGCTGACCAACTGAAGACAAATGGTGAGGTACGTCGAGCGTATATCGGTATCCAGATGCAGACCATCGATGCACAGCTGACGAAGAGTTTTGACCTGGACATCCCACAAGGGGTCGTTGTAACCGAGATTGTGAAGGGTTCTCCGGCAGATACGGCGGGCTTCCGGAACGGCGACGTCATTGTGGAGGTTGATGGCCGTCGAATTCAAAATCCTCTGAACATGCTGGGGGTCGTTGAACGACTGTCTGTGGGAGAGACGTTCAGCATTGGAGTTTTGCGGGGCGGTCGAGAACAGAATCTGCGTATTACCGTGGCTCAGCGCCCGTCCGACCTGGCGGCGTTGGAGTCGAAAACTTCCGGCAATTTTTCGGGCGGCAAAGCGGCGTCACGGGTCCCTGATCTTGGGATTTCGGTGCAGGATCTGTCGCGCGAGATCGCCGAACAGCTGGGAGTTTCCACAGCTGGCGGAGTCGTTGTCACGGCTGTCGAACCTACCGGGCCAGCGGTCTGTTGAGATAGGCTGCTCCGCAGGAGCCAACCGACAGGTCCGTC
>CALFOL010000562.1 GCA_937919915.1 uncultured Planctomycetaceae bacterium | reverse complement strand
TGTTCCTATTATGACGGTCGCGGTGCTCTTGTCCTACTCAAAGACAAGCGCCGAACACACCTCCCCAGTCCAGTCCTTTAGATTACCTGTTGGGTACTAAACATGCTTCTCAACACCTGGCTCACAGCAGCAAAACGTCACCTCTTCAACGCAGCAGAATGCGGAGCTTCAGCTCGACGCAGAAAAGGGGCCACCAAGGCACCTCGTTCTGTTGAGCTTGAATTGCTCGAGGATCGAATGTTGCTCACTGCGTTGACCATTAACGACAGCAACGTCGATGCTTTTGTTGACGTCAGGACTGGCAATCTGTTGATCACGAATGCCGATCTGGGCACACACGATACGATCGTGATCGAACGCGTGACTGTGGATTCCACAATTCAGGGGATCACAATCGACCTGAAGAATGTTCCGCTGGCGCGACTGGTCATCGAAACAGTCAACGTCAATACCTACACAACTGCGGCGATCGATATCAATCTGGAGAACGTTACGGGGTTGCGCACGATCTCCATTGAAGACGTCACGGCAACTGGCACGGACCAGGCGATTGACATCAACCTGATCAACACCGACGTCTATGCTCTGACGGTGGAAGATTCCAACGTGTCCGGTGTCAAGGTGGCAGCCAGCGGAACATCCGATATTACTCACGGAGTCATTACCGAAAACCAGGTCAGCACAGGTGGAATCGACCTGTTTGTTGTCGGTGGAGCGACAGCGGATAATTTTCATATTGTGAACAACTTTGATGTTCGCGCATCGAATCGTGACGCGATCAAAGTCAGTCTTACGGACTCGCCGCTGGATGGCCTGACCATCGAAAACAACGTGATCGGTAACGAACCGGGAGCGGATGTTCTGTTCCGTGCCGAAGGCGATACGTTCATTCAGCCATTTGAATTAACGAATAACGCTGCTGACGGTGAATTGCTGCAGCAGTTTGTGCTGGACCTGACGCCTCTGGGACTTGTGTTTGACACGGACGCAACGTTTGGCAAACCGTTTACCGCCCAACTGAATGCAAACGGAACGAACACGGGCGTCCTGACTGGCGTACTGGCTCCTGTGCTGTCTGCAAACAGCCAGATTCTGACACTCACATTCACCGACTTTGCACCTGGCGAAACACTTCTGTTTGTGATCGACGTCGATATCGCTCCGTTGTTGGCTGGCGGAACACCGCAGGACTACTCCGCATTCGGGCGAGATCTGATTGGTGCAGAGGTCGACTTCGCTTTTGGAGCTGGTGCAAGCAGCGGCCCCAAGACGGTTAATGGGACGATGGTCGGAGATGCAAACATCTTCAATGCATCACAATTTGTTCGTGGAAATGATGAGAGCAGTGCTAATTTTCACGGAATTAACCTGCAGCTGGCGAATTCTCCCGTAACGAACGCCAGTATCAGCAGCAATCAGATCACGGGCGTCGCCGGACATGGCGTGCAGGTCAGCACACAACGGCAAAGTGATGTGTCGGCAATCTTCGCAGACAACACGATTCTGTCCAGTGGCAAGGATGGAGTTCACTTCGATCTGACCGATAGCAACTTCACTGGTGCCATCATCGATAACTCGATCGGTAACAATGGCGGCCATGGCGTTTCCTTCGAGCCAAAAGTTTCGAGCTTCCGCCTGGTTGAGGGTCTTGTGGACGGCAATCCTGTCATTATCACCTCGACGAACCACCAATTACAGAATGGTGATGAAATCATCGTTCAGGGGGTTGTCAACGACGACCCAACCGTCAACCACACGGCCAACGGTGTACACAGAGTCACGCGAATCGACAACAACCGGTTCAGCCTGAATGGCGTCAGCGGCACCGCCAGCAACGTGGTCTATGCTGGCGGCGGGGCGTGGTACGTTCCTGACTTCCAGCTGGACGGGTCAGCCAGGGGCCTTGTGGAGATCGACGTCCAGTCAACGGAACCGCAGGGACGTATCGTCAGCTTTCAAAATATTGTTGCCGCTGACGTGCAGGTCACTTCGCTGAGTCACGGCCTGGCAACCGGAGACCGAATTCGAATTGATGGTGCCGCAGGAACCGGTATTGCCAGCACACAGGAATTCAAGGTTACAGCTATCGACGCCAACACGTTTGCTCTGGACGGTCTTGGCGCGGCCGGCCCGTACGATACATCTGGTGGTCTGGCCACATGGACCACAAATATTGTCGAAAACGCTGTCGACACTGTGGTCAGCACCGAAGAAGTTGTCATAACGTCCCAGGGACACGGACTGCTGACAGGTGAAGAAGTTCGTGTTGTCGGCATGACAGTCACTTCAGCCACCGAAACCATACCATCGTCCGCGAATGGTCGGTTTGTTGTCACAAAGCTGACCGCCGACACGTTCCTTTTGCAGGGTTCACAGGCCAACGGAACCTATACTCAGGGGACGGGCTATTGGGTGCCGTTCGCAGAAGTGACAGCAAACGGTGATAAGATCCCACAGATCGTCTCGGGCAATTCGATCACCGAAAACGGCAAGGCTGGCTTCTTTGTAGACCTGACAACCGGTACTCGATTTGACGGCGACATTGTTGAGAACACGATTTCTGCCAATGATCGTAAGGGAATCCACATTCTTTCACACAGTTTCGGACTGGGAGCGAATCTGCCTCTGAATCCGAACGACCCGTTCGCCGCACCTGACGCCAAAGACATCAGCTTTGACGTGAACATCGGCACGTCCACCACGGACGGCAATGATATCAGCAGCAACACGGAAGCTGGAGTAGTCATTGAAGCACTCGATTTCGCCACTGGCTCATTCGAAATCAATGGCAACAGAATCAACAGCAACATAGCTGACGACAATTCGAATGATCCTCGGGATTACTACAAAGGCGACGGAATCGTTGTTCGCCTGGACAGTGACAGGCTGACATCTGAGTCTGTCGCGTTTATTTCTGAGTCAATTATCGAAGACAACCAGATCGGCGTGGACTCGCGCGGAAATCAGGGGAACGGGCTTTCGTTCTCGCAGACGGACCGCACGAAAATTCAGGATCTGGAAATTAACGGTAACTTCTTCCTGAATAGTGGCCTGGACGGGTTCCGTTTCGTCCGCACACAAGATGGTGATTTGAACTCTGTCATTTTTGACGGCAACGACGCCACCAACAATATGGGGGACGGCTTCGACATCTTCGCACAGAATACAGTGAAGGACGACCTGGACTTCCGCATTCGCAACAGCAACATCGACAACAACGGCGAGTATGGCATTCGTATCGAAGTTCAGGCGGATGCTCGCGTGGCCTTCGATCTGGCCGGCGTTCGCATCCGTGAAAATGGAGCTCAGGGTGGCGGCTTCAACCCGGACGACGGGGCGGGAGCCCTGGGCCAGTCAGGCGGTGTTGGTATTCACGGGTTCCAGCAGGTCGACATCGACTTCAAAGCGAATGATGTTCAGATCCTGGACAATATCGGTGACGGGTTCAGCGTGGACGCAGAAGTCTTCTTTGACGCATTGCAGGTCGCCGCCAGCTTTGTGGACAGCGAACTGAATGGAAACTCACTCACCGGTTTCCGCAGCGTCGGGGCCGCATTTGGGTCGTACGAATGGCTCCGTACGGACTTCATTGGCAACGGGACTGATGGTGCCAGGATCATTTCGAATATCGACGTAAACGATTTCTTTAACCGTCGTGTGGGCGGACAGGACATTGATGTCTTTGGTCTCGGTAACAACTTCCAGTTGAATGGTGAAAGTGGTGTCGTCCTGGGCATGGGAGTCTCCGCAGTGTTCGGAAATGGGGATCCCACAGAGAATTTCTCAAACGAATTCGGTGGCACACTGGACCAGGCATATAAGGCCCTGCCTGCCGGACAAACAGCCGGAAACGGAGAAGACGGGCTGAAGATCGTTCAGGAGGCAGGACCTTATCTGCGGAACGAAGGACGCCGTCGAATCATCGAGACCGATGGAAACGTCTTTACAAACAACACCGGCGATGGAGTCGACATTGGACATTTTGTGGCCACTGAAGGTGGCAACGTGCTGCACGGGGAAGAAGTGATCAGCGACGTCCACGTCGTTCTGACCCGTGCGGACCTCAGCAATAACGGCGGTGACGGAGTCGAATATCTGGCTGATAGCATTTTTCGAGTCGCCCCGGTCGATGGCGGAGGACAGGACAACCTCGCGAATCCCGATATTTCGTCTTTGTCAGTTTCCAAATCCTTCATCAAGGACAACGGTGGACGGGGCGTCGACATCCTGAACCGAGTCAGCGAAGACTCGAGAATCACCCTCTTCGACAACGAAATCATCGGCAACACGCTGGTCGGGGTGTATGTGGTGAACACAACCACGCATGATCAGTTGCAGGGTTCGCCGAGCGATCCACTGGAAGCCGACTACGGTGACGGATTCACCAGCCGAGATCCAAATATTGAATTGCGAGTTCAGGACAACCTGATTGAATCAAACGGTACTGCAACCCAGACAACGACCGTCCCGATCAACGACAACTTGACCAGTGGCGATACGAATCCTAATGCCAACCCTAACTACGCCCCGGTCACGAACCAGATTCCGGGGACCAGCGGCGGTCTCGTGATCCGCGTCGGAACAACGGACACCGTCGGATATCGGGTCACTGCGAATCCGGAGCGGGAACTCAGTCAGTCGGGTATCGACGCGGAAGTCTGGAAGAATAGCTTCGACGGTAACTTCGGTGCTGACGTATATTTCGACAACTTCGTCTCTGCTGTCCCTGATCTTGCAAACGGCGTCTTCGACTTTCGAGCCAATCCAAGTTTCGGTTGGAGTATTGGAGCCAGAGATCCTCTGGCCCGACTTGACCTTTCATTCCGCGAGAACGAAGGCAACTCTCTGGACGTGATCAACGGATTCGCATTTCTGGACAATGAGGAGTCTCTGTTCAAGTCGCGCGGGCCATTTCCACTTAGAGAGGATGGAGGGCCTTTCGGCGACTTCGGCCGCAAGCGAAACGCCACACGAACATTGGGATACTTCAACAATGTTGGTGATGACCCCGGCGATACAAATCAATGGGGATTCAGCGGTGGTGATCTTCAGGGTGCAGCTCCGGGAGGGTTCTGGTCTTACGATGGTTGGGGCACCCCAACTTGGCGCGTTGAATCGGACTTTGATTTCAACAACTTCGATGACATCAGTCCGATCTTTGGCTTGAGTAGTTTCTTTGACAGATTGAATCTGGGCTTTAGCCTGGCGGAAGAAGAATATCAGTGGGATACCGGGATTAACGTTCCTGGTTTCAGCGGTGCGACGCCATTCTCTCTGCAGCGTGGGGACATCTTTAACGTCCGGCAAAACGAAGCTCCGATCGCCCCGGACGAACTGGAAGAAAACGACAACTTCCTGGGAGCCACCCAACTGCTGACCAATCCAATTACTGGTGCACCAGCTCCACTGTCTGGCGTGTTCCTGGTCAACAGCCTGACGACAGACGGCAATCTGAACATCGAACGCAAGGGGGATCGCGATTATTACAGCTTTGTCGCCGCTGCCAGTGGAACGCTCGAAGTCACACTGTCTCAAACCGATGCCGTGGGAGATTTCTTGAGCTTCCTGGTTTATGAAGTGGACGAAGCAGAACACTCCAGCGAAGTTGCGATGGTCCAGTCCGCGAACGGCGTGCCTCTTAGAACAACCGTCACGGTGTCATCAAGCGGACTCATCGCTGTCAGTGCTGTCGCAGGTCGGACCTATATTGTGGAAGTGCTCAGCGAAGAGGGAAGCAACGTTAGTCCCTTTGCAGTCGCTGGAAAGAACTTCGAATTCGGCACGGTTCGCAGTTACTCATTGTCCATCAATGCCCCGGTCGGACCAGCTCCTGTGGTGGCCGCTGCGCCAGTTGCCAGCCCACCGATCCTTGTCACAGCCAGCCAACCCGGCGTTTTGGCAGCGGCTTCTGTTGCTGGACAGAACCCGTCGCTGGACAGCATTACAACCATCACACCAAATCCGATCAGTGCAGCGGTCAATACGATCACAGTGCACTTTGACGAAGATGTGACCGGTGTCGACCGCTCAGATTTCAGAATCACCAGAAACACGTTGCCGCTGAACACCAGCGGAATCCTGGTAAACCAAATCGATGCGCAAACTTATGCGATCACCAATCTGGCTGAACTCACCAACGAAGCCGGCAGCTACCAATTCAGACTGGTTGTTGCTGGTTCCAACATCATTGATACAGATTCGGCACCATTACTGGTATCAGGCCTGGAAACCACGTCGTGGGTTCTGGACAACACAGTGAATTTCTTCGGCGACAGCACTGACAACATCCCGGGCGACGGCGATATCAAAGACGTGAACGGCGACCGTTCTTTGCGAGCGGCAATCAATGAAGCCAACGCAAATGTCGGCAATGACATCATCGAACTGGCTGCCGGCACCTATGTACTGAGTCTGGGTGGACGGTTTGAAGACGAGGGCCTGAGCGGCGACCTCGACATTCGCGAAACCCTGACCATTCGCGGCAAGGGTGCGAGAGCTTCAGACACGGTCATCGATGCCAATCAGATCGACCGTGTGTTCCATGTCTTCCCTGGTGTGGAGCTGATTCTGGAGAATCTGACGATCATGGGCGGCGAAGCTTTTGACGGTGCTGGACTGTTCATTGAAGGGTCCACAACGACATCCGGCATTGCAGCCGGATCGGCAGCCGTCGTACGAATGACAGACGTGAATGTGATCGACAACGAGGCGTACAATC
>CALFOL010000561.1 GCA_937919915.1 uncultured Planctomycetaceae bacterium | reverse complement strand
GATTATCGCAAGTTTGGATAGTCACGGCTATAAGGCTTCCGCGTTCGGCGCCGCTGTTCGATTCCTGAGACAAGTTGCTGATACAACGGCTTCATGATATGACATTCAAACGGAACTCGGCAGTTGTCACCTAACTAAAGCGTTTCGGGCTGGGGAGGGGAAAAAGGGGACATTGTACTTATTCGGAAAAGCAGAATGCCCCCTTTTGCGATTCTCCCTTGTCAGGACCGACTTCCCGATACCCTTTTGGTAGAGCAGGCTTTTCTTCCTGCGTCTGAAGGGGCGGCGCGAAGAACAGGCTCAGGAATAGCAAGCTGAAGAGCGGCGTCATACTCGTTTTCATGTAAGCACTTTAAGACGCCGTGATGAAATCTGCCCCGCACGTTCATTATTGAGTGTTTCGTGTATCAGGTGATTCAAAGCAGTGGTGGCGGTCCGGCAGGCTTGCCGCTTGCCTTAACGATCGGGTATTTGGGTTTCCACGTGCGATGTTTCTGCGAAAGCCAGTGACGAATTTTTGCCGACATTGCTGCGGCGATCTGCGGCTGTTTTTTGATCAGGTTTTTGGACTCGCCGGGGTCGTCGGACAGGTTGTACAGTTCCCAGGCATCGGCTTCGTAATAGTAGTACACCTTGTGGCGGCCGCTGGCTGTGTCATCGATGGCGACGACTGTAGGTTGAGCTCGCGAATCCATGTAACCGGGGAACAGATAGAAAATGGGATCTCGCTTTTCCGTCGTGTCGGGGTTTCGCAGCACGTGAGCGAACGGGTCGCCGTCCAGTGGGTGCTGGCCCGGGTCTGGTCGCCATTTGTTTCCGGCCAACTGCAAGCAGCTGGGGTAGAAGTCCAGGCAATGAACCTTGCGATTGCTGACCGTTCCCGGTTTGCTCGTACCAGGCCAGCGGGCGATCAGTGGAACTCGGATCCCGCCTTCGGTCAGCATCCCCTTCTTGCCCTTCAGTGGCAGGTTGTCTGCATGAGTGCCGCCGTTGTCGGAGGTGAAGAACACCACTGTGTTTTCGGCGATGCTGTCTGACTTGTCTCCGTCGTTGTTGGGGTCGTCCAGCAAATCGACCATGCGTTTCAGATTCTCGTCTACTCCGGCGATGAACCCAAGATACTCCGCCTGTCTGGATCCCTTTTCCTGAAACGCTTTTTTCAGGTCCGGCCGAGCCTTCACAGGTCCGTGAACGGCGTAGGTGTGAAACTGCAGATAGAACGGCTTGCCGGTGGCGTTAAGTTTGCCGACGGTTTCTTCCAGCGCGTCGCCGGCCGCATCGCTGATGTGCTTGGGCGTGCCGACCAACGAGTTGGCGAGGCCGCGATTTTTTACGTAGGCCTCACTATACGGTGCGCCGAATCTGTCGAAGTGTCCCAGGCCGACGCCTTTGAACTTCCAATCGCCGCCCTTGTTTGTGGCAAAGCAGCTCGGTTGATGTCCCTGGGCGTAACCGCCGATGTTGATGTCGAAGCCGACGTTCTCGGGCATAGTCGCTTTGCTCTTGTGACCGCCCACATGATACTTGCCGATGTGTGCGGTGGCGTAGCCGTTTTTCTTCATGGCTTCCGCGATGGTGACCGCTTCTGCTGCGACATCTTCGCTTTGTTTGGGGCCGAGAAATGTTGCGTCCTTCTTGCTGATCCCACCTCTGCCGTTGCGGTTCAGACTTCCCACGACGTAGACATCATTGTGGATGCGCGCCGGGTACTGCCCGCTGAGCATGGCGGCCCGAGTTGGTGCGCAGTTCGGCTGAGCATACGCATGCGTGAAACTCAGCCCTTCATTCGCCAGCTGTGCCAGGTGAGGCGTCACATACTATTCGTCGTGCGTCCCCATTGTCGTCTGTTTCACGCCAATGTGATTCCAACCCAGATCATCGACCATGTAGATGATAATGTTGGGCTGCTCGGCGGCACGTGCAGTGACGGCGAGCATCAGAATCAGAAATGGGATCGAGGTTTTCATCGTGAGCCGGTTTCCTGTCGTTTAGTTTAGTGTTCACGTGCAGCGTAGAGGACACGACGAATCAGTCGACGTAGGTCCGGTTCCCACCGGACGTTGCTTCTGGGTTGTCCGGTAGGAACCGGACCTAGTAACTGATCAGAGAAATCTACTGTGGCACAACCTTCATCGAATAATGCCCGACAGCCGGCCAAAGTTCTTCGGACTCCGCCAACGCTCCATCGATGGAAACTTCGTAGAGATATCCGGGCTTTAGATCCTTCACGAACAGGCGAACACGTTTGCCGCCGTCCAGCACCTGGATTCTGTCTGGTGTGACATTGTGTCGTCCCGAATCGGGAGTCGCATAGCCGCCGCCCCATTCTCGCGTGTACGCCTGCAGCGACCAGCTTGTTTCATCGGCGGCCGCATCGACATCGACAGGTTTAAAGAACTCAATCTCAAAGCCCGATGCTGTCGCCGTGAGTTCTCGAATGCCGTTTGGCAGGCCTTCTTCCGTCGGCACAAGGCGAGTGATGCCGCCGTTGTTTTGACCGCCCTGCCAACCACTGTCCCAGATGCTGCCGATGACGATCGCTCCGTCCGGCGCAACGGCTGAACAAATCGGGCCGATAAAGTTTCTGCCACCAGCTTCCTGATTCGGCCGACTAAAATAATAGCTTGCTCCCTGCAGAGTGCCGTCAACGTCCTGCACGGTAAATCGTATTAGAAACCGCGAATCATATTCGCAACCAATTCCGTGACCGCGCAGACCAACCACGGGAAAATCATCCGGCAGAAACAGAATACTATTCATGCTGCGAGTCCACGGATGAGGCACTGCTAGAGCAGGTGATTCCGGCTTGAGATTTTCCGTTGGTTGATGCCGCGAAGGAACGCCGTAGTGTGTCCCTGGCAGAATATGATTGATTTCATTAAACGTGTTTTGCACGCCCTGGTTATCCGTGGCAAACAAATTGCCGTGACCGTCGAACGCCAGCGACATCGGATATCGCATCGACATCGCCAGCGGTGTGACGATTCCCGACGGATCGATCTTGATCACGCCACCGCGCCAACGATCCTGACTTGCCAATCGCTCTTTCTGTGAATAGTCGCTGCCAAGCCCCACGTACATGTTGCCCTGTGGATCGCGAATCAACCCCGACGCCCAGTCGTGATAATTGTCACTGTAACCCCAGCCACTGCTGACAACTTCGCGTTCATCCGCGTGACCATCGCCATCGGTGTCTCGCAGTCGCAGAATCTCTGGCTTATGCGCCACGACGATCGCATTGTCTTCCGCCAGAATCCCAAACGGAGCCGCCAGACCTTCTTCGAACAGTGTCGTTTTGTCCGGTAGTCCGTCACCATCTGTGTCTTCGGCAATCCAGACGTGTCCCTTCAACGATGTGAACGCCATGCGGCCGTCTTTGAGCCAGGTAATCGACGTCGGCATGATCGACTTATCAATCGGCAGCCGCGTGCCGTCGAAGCCAGGCGTCGTCGTGATCCCGTCTGTGTCGGCAACAATCAATTTCTTTGGTATTAACGCCCGAGCACTCGGAGTCGCCAACGTCGCGATGTACTTTCGCTTCCACTGTTGCTCACAATCCTGGCCCTTTATCTGCGGGCCAATTCCGCTGGAACTGTATTCCACTTCTCGCGGGCGATTCGACAACAGATCAGGAACCGGAGAATCGATGTGCCAGTCATCCGGGGTTTCAACCACTTTCAACGTGTGTGTCCACCCAATCTTCGGACGCGTCTCACTGCCAGCCGGATCCGCCATTTCGAACGAATGCTTCAGCACAACCGGGACAAGCTGATCAGCCCGCCGCTGCCATTCGGTCTCAACAAAGTGCGGCTCTGTGGAATCCTTATCGTCGGAAGTTTCGCCCGTGGGATCGAACCAACTTCTGCAGATCACTTCCACGCCCTGATCGTAGATGCGGTAGGAAAGCACTTCCGATGAACGGCCTTCGTCAATGACCGGATGAACATTTTCCGCGACTCCGTTTCGGTAAAAATGATGCGGCCCCCCGTTTACCTTCGGCTTCCACA
>CALFOL010000560.1 GCA_937919915.1 uncultured Planctomycetaceae bacterium | reverse complement strand
CGGTGAAGAACGTCATCTTCTGTTTCATGGATGGTGGGCCGAGTCATGTCGATACGTTCGACTACAAGCCGCTGTTGACGAAACATCAGGGACAGAAGATTGGAGACCGCCGGACATCGAAGCGATCACAGTCAGATCCCAATCGCGTCTGGCTGGGCAGCCCATGGGAATTCAAACAGCGAGGCGACAGCGGGTTATGGGTCAGTGAACTATTTCCGCAGCTCGCGAAACTCGCCGACGAACTGTGTGTTGTGAAGTCAATGGTGGGCGAACTGCCTCTGCACGGTCAACAGAATCTGCTGCTACACACCGGACGCATTATCGGACAGGCGCCCAGTTTTGGAGCGTGGGTGTCGTATGGGCTGGGCACGGAAAATGACAATCATCCGGCCTATGTCGTGCTGAACAACGACTGGGTGCCAAACGGCGGACTGGCGAACTTTGGCAGTTCGTTTCTGCCCGCCAGTCATCAGGCCACTTTGATGCGTGCAGAGGGAGTTCCGGTGGACAACATCGCTCCCGCGGACACAAGTGCCGTGCAGCGTAAGAAGCTGTCTCAACTGTCGAAGGTAGATGCAGCTTTTGCGACTCAGACATCGGACGCGCAGGTGATTGAAGCGGCCATCGCCAACTACGAAACCGCGTTTCGCATGGAAAGCACGGTTCCCGAATTCGCTGACATCACGCGCGAGCCCATGCACGTTCAGAAGCTGTATGGAATCGATTCCGAAGACCCGCGTCAGCAGTTGTATGCAACGCAGGCCCTGCGAGCTCGCCGACTGGTGGAAGCTGGCGTGCGTTTCGTGGAAATCACGTGCCCGAGCTTCGACGGAAATAACTCGCCGTGGGACCAACACGGACAGCTGAAAAAGCTGCATGAGAAGAATGCTCGTATCACAGAACAATCGGTCGCCGCGTTAATCACTGATCTGCGTCAGCGGGGACTGCTGGACGAAACGCTGGTGCTGTGGGCCGGAGAAATGGGCCGCACGCCTCACACACCTTCGGTTCACGACAACTGCGGTCGTGATCATCACGTGAACGGCTATTGTCTGTTTAAGCACCCGCTCACAAATAATCGCACATAATGAATGACCACCCCGTGCTTCAGGTAAGGATGATTCGAAGGTTATTATGTGCGAAAACATATAAGCGACTGCTTATGGCGGGCGGAGGGGTTCGTCGCGGCGCGTCTTACGGTGAAACAGATGAATTCGGTAACGGAGCGACGGTCAACCCGACAACCATCCACGACATCCATGCTGCAATTTTGTACCAAATGGGAATTAACCACGAACAGCTCACCTTCCGTCACTGCGGTCGCGATCAACGCCTGAGAGATGTGCACGGAAACGTGTTGTTCGATATCGTGTAAGGCTTGATTCCGAGCTTGTCCGCAGATCTGACGTCAGTGATCGTTGCGGAATTGACGTAGCGAATCTCGGTGACATTCCGCCGCCGGTTCGATGAAATTGTGCTTCTGATAACACGAACAGGAAAACCAATGTCTCGAGAAGACGATTTGAAGCTATTGCGTGAGTACGTCACGTCAGAGAGTTTGATTCGCCACATGCTGGCGGTCGAAGCGGCCGTGCGAGCGTATGCTCAAAAGTATCAGGAAGACGAAGACAAATGGGCAACGGTGGGTTTGCTGCATGACTTCGACTACGAACGCTGGCCGGATCCTCCCGATCATCCATTGAAGGGATCTGAGATTCTTGCGGAACGAGGATACCCCGACGATGTGATCTACGCGATCAAGTCTCACGCCGACTACCTGGAAGACTGTCCACGCGTCTCCCTTCTGGACAAAACGCTATACGCGTGCGACGAATTGTGCGGCTTTATCACGGCCTGTGCATTGCTTCGCCCGACTCGACTGGAAGGCATGAAAGCCAAAAGTGTTCGCAAAAAGATGAAACAGGCATCCTTTGCGGCGGCCGTCAATCGCGACGACATCATCAATGGCGCCGCTGATCTGCATGTGGATCTGAATGAGCACATCGACTTCTGCATTGCTGCCATGTCAGAAATCGCAGAAACCATTGGTTTAGCCCCTGAGCCCGAGTGAAAAGGGAACTCTGTGGCCCACTGAACTTCCAGCACTGATGACAACCGTTTGTCCCCGAACATATCGATTGGACATTCGGGACGAACCGCGGGGCAGATTCCGGAGATAGTGGAGTCGCTTCGTCAATCGACTCAGACTTCAACCGGAACCAGCAATTCCGTATTTGCCGTTCGTCGTCTGCACCTCCGGATGGTACTCTGTGAGCGTCACTGAACGCTGGACTCTCCCATGAAAATGACAACTCATATTATCGCGGCTTCGATTCTTGCAACCGCCACCTTTCTTGCGGCCGGTGAACCTGTGGTCGAATGGCGTTTTGATGGTGAATCGCAGCCTGGTGCATGGCAGGGGAAATTCGGAACTCCTGCCGATGGGCCGCGTCCACCGCGGTATCCGGGCTTCCGTGCCGACAACAAGGGCTCGTCATTTGTTGGTCACGAAGGCTGGCTGCTCGTCAAAGACCACGAACGAGGTGGCTTCACCAATGTTCGTTTTGGTGCCGGTGACACCTTCGCGTTTGAAGCCTGGGTCAAGGTGAAGTCCATTGCCAAACGCCAGATGGTTTATGTCATCGGGAAAGGTCGCCACGGAAAACGTGGCGAAAATCAGGACGAGAATAATCAGAACTATGCCGTTCGGCTGCAGGGAACCGACAACGGGGCCAAACTTGGTTTCCTATTCACAAGCAAACATCCTGACAGCAAGAAGTTCGAATGGCACCGCTGGTGGAGTACCGCCGAAATGCCGCTCACTGGCTGGCATCACATCGCACTGGATTTTACCTTTGGCAAAGCCGACAGTCTGCATGCTTACATCGACGGCAAATCGACGGACGGCGTCTGGGATCTGGGCGGCGCGACGGACTTGCCGCCCGTGGAGGATGCCGACGATCTGGTTATTGGAACCGGATACAATCGCAGTTCCGGCGCATCGTTTCAGGGGTGGATGGATAACGTCGCGCTTTACCGCGACGCATTTTCGCCTGACATTATCGCACAGCGTTATGCTTACGTCCCGCCGCCACCGCCAGTGACTCCCGAAATGATTCCGATCGGCAAAGTGCTGGTACAGATCAGTGAAGAGGGTGTTCCGGCAACCAACGCGTGGCCGGAAGAACCGCAGGTCACGGAGACGTTTGACGAAGACGTCTTTGGACTGATCGCACTGCCACAGAAATATGTGTCAACCGGAGTCCGCACCGATCGCGCCAATCCACTGCACCTGCGAGCCGCCGCTGTAGTGCAGTTGCCGGAAGGTAAACACCGACTGCTGTTACGTGGCAGAGGAATCTGTCGACTCATCGTCGATGGAAAGAAGTTGTTGGAGACTTCTCCCCGTCCGACAGACCCCGCTGGCCATGGATTGCTGTCTGCTCAGGACGAATACCTCGACCTCGGGCCGGACTTCCGCTTCGCGCCTCCGGGCAATCGTGACGCATGGTGCGAATTCGAAACCAAAGGTGGTGAGCATTTCGTCATTCTTGAAACGCTGGTCGGAGGCGTCACAGGTAAAAGCAGATTTCGGCCGGAACTCGGCGAAACCGTCGTTGCTGTGTCGCTCACAGGCAGCGAAACATGGTCGCTTCTGTCCCCCGGCCAACGTCAGGTGGATTACACTGATGAGCAGTGGTCGGTCTACGAAGGGGAACGCCTCGAACGGTTTGCGAAGATGAACGCCAAAACGCGTGCCGATCGCCGTGCTGCCAATCATGATTACTGGGATCAGCGCCGAATTACCGCTGACAGTTGGCTTGCCAGCACCGATCAGGTGAAGGTGCCTGAGTTGCCAAACGGTTTTCCTGCCAACAACGCCATCGACCATTTCCTGGCCGCGCGGATTGCCGCCGTGGTGAAAGAATCGAACGATAACGAAGCCGGTGGAGTGGACTATTTCAAAGAAGTCCACCCACTGCTGGAAAAGCGTTGCTACAGCTGCCACCAGGGAGCCAAAGCGCAGGGCGGTCTGCGTATGGACGATCATGAGTCTGTGCTCAAGGGCGGCGAGTCCGAAGCCCCCGCCATTGTCCCAACCAGAATTGACGAGAGCGCTCTAATCGATCGCATCACGTCGAAGGACGAAGACGTCGTCATGCCTCCCAAGGGAGATCCACTGTCGGACGCAGAGATTGATTTGCTCAAACGCTGGATCGAAGGTGGCGCGGTTTGGCCGCAGTTCAACGTCGCCAGTTTCGAACCGACGCCGCTAGCCGATGACCTGAGCTTTCTGCGGCGGGTGACACTCGACACTGTCGGCGTCACACCGACTGAGTCCGAAATTGCCGCATTCCGCACCGACAGTCCGGAGACTCGCCGCGCCAATCTCATCGACCGTTTGTTGGCCGATTCGCGTCGAGCCGATCACTGGATGGGCTACTGGCTCGACGTTCTGGCCGAAAATCCGAACATGATCAACCCGACGCTGAACAACACTGGACCGTTCCGCTGGTGGCTGTACGAATCACTGATCGACAACAAACCCGCTGATCTGTTCGTGACGGAATTGGTGCGAATGGAAGGCAGTGAGCGGTCTGGCGGACCGGCCGGTTTCGCCACGGCTTCACAGAACGACCTGCCGATGGCGGCCAAGGGCATCATCGTTAGCTCCGCGTTTCTGGGGGTGGAAATGAAATGCGCTCGCTGTCACGACGCACCAGCGCATGTTTCGATGCAGGAGGATCTGCTGCAGCTCGCCGCACTGTTGAAACAGGAACCGATCACGCTACCCGAATCCAGCACCGTCCCTCTCGGCCGATTGGATCAGACCGGACGCAAACCGCTGATCCAGGTGACTCTTAAACCTGGAGTCGTCGTGGAGCCATGGTGGCCCTTCGCCCGCTTCTGCGACGAGACGGTTGCCGATACGCTGGCTGAACATCCGGAGAATTCTCGGGACAGACTCGCCGCACTCATCACCGCTCCGCAGAACGAACGCTTCGCTCAGGTGATGGTCAACCGAACCTGGCAGCGACTCATGGGCCGCGGTTTGGTGGCCAGTGTGCACGATTGGGAAAAGAGTGGCCCCTCCCATCCCGACCTTTTGCGATGGCTTGGCCATCAGTTCGTCGCATCCGGTTACGACTTCAAGGCAGTCAGTCGATTGATCCTGAATTCTCACGCCTACCAACGCGCCACAGATCCCACACTTGTGGACACCAGCCCGTTGTACATTTCGCCCGCACCACGTCGCCTGACCGCGGAACAGATTGTCGATTCCGTATTTCACGCGACTGGTACTCCGTTCGATCTTGAGGAAGTCAACCTCGACATCGACAGCGTCCGGTCGGTCGAAATTGCACTGGCGCTCGGCAAGCCGCGCCGTTCCTGGATGCTCGCCTCAATGTCCAACGAACGCGATCGTCCCAGCCTTTCTTTGCCGCGTATCACCGCAGTCACAAGTGTATTGAAAACCTTTGGTTGGCGGGGCGCCCGGCAGGATCCGATTAGCATTCGTGACACCGAACCCAACATCCTGCAGCCCGCGATCTACGCCAACGGCGTCATGAGCAACTGGCTGACGCGGCTGAGTGATCGCCACGGCATCACTCAGCTCGCACTTGACGATCAGCCTCTGGAGCAACTCATTGACCGCGTCTTCCTGCGTCTGCTTACGCGCAAGCCGTCTGTCGAAGAGAAAGATCGGTACGTCAGTTTCCTTTCGGAAGGTTACGACACTCGTGTCATCCCCGAACCGGAGCGCATCAGACCGAAGCCCGGCAAACGCGAACCCGCCCGTTACGTGAGTTGGTCGAACCACGTCGATGGCCCGGCCAACACTCTTGCCATGCAGAGGGAAGTCGCGGCTCGTCGCGGTGACCCACCCACCAACGCCCTGAACACCGACTGGCGCCAGCGCATGGAAGACGTGCTGTGGGCAGTCCTCAACGCCCCCGAATGGATTTACACACGATAGGCGGCGGGGCCGCCAGCGGACGTGAGCTATCGCTCGGAACAAAATTGACTCCCGTTGGTCGCTCAAACCGAACATTGTTCAACGACTGGATTACACTTATGGAACGACGACACTTCCTTAAACAAACGGGCATCCTGACTGGCGCCGCCCTCGCCAGCCCGTCATTGCTCGCCACACCGGCCGCAGTCAGCATGCCCAAAGGCAAAGCCGAGCAGGTGATCTTCATCTGGCTGGGCGGCGGAATGTCGCAGATCGACACATTCGATCCCAAAACTCGCGGCAATTCGAAGGCGGCCCCGAAGATCGCCGGCTCCGAATACGACACGGTCGAAACCGCAGTGCCAGGTGTGAAGTTCTGCGAACACCTGCATCGGACTGCAAAGCTCGCCGACCGCATGACCGCTCTGCGGACGGTCAATCATCATCTGATCGACGAACACGCGTTCGGCACGAACTTCGTCCATACCGGTCGTCTGACCACCGGCAGCATCACTTATCCGTCCATCGGTTCGATCGTCGGGCACGTGCGCGGAGCCGCGAACGCGGACGTCCCCGCCTACATGCTGATCGGTTATCCCAACGTCAGCCGCGGTCCCGGATTCCTCGGCGCGAAAGCCGGTTACGTTTATCTGGTCGACACCGAAAGCGGCCCTTCCGGTTTCTCGCGACCGGAAGACGTGACGCCACTTCGAGTCGAACGCCGCCGACAACTCCTGCAGCCTCTGACCGCCCGCGTGCCGGACGGGTCTGTCATCGCGCAGTATCGCGAAGCCCAGACCGAAGCCCTGCGACTCGCTGGCCCGGAATTCATGCGTCACTTCCGCCTGAAGGACGAGTCGTCCGATCTTCGCACTGCCTATGGAGGCGAGTTCGGCCAGCGGTGTCTGCTCGCCCGTCGACTCGTTCAGGCTGGCGTGCGTTTCATCGAAGTCTCCCACAATCTGAACTTCATCAACGGCACCGGCTGGGATACGCACAACGAAGGTCAACTGAATCAGCACCTCATCATCAAAGAACTCGACATTGCCTTGTCGGCTCTGATCGTTGACCTTGAGCAACAGGGTATGCTCGACAAAACGCTCATCGCGATCGGCACGGAATTCGGCCGTCCAGCTGCTTACGACGGTCGTGGCGGACGCGGACACCAGGGCAGTTGCTTCAGCCTGCTGCTCGCCGGCGGCGGACTGAAACATCAGGGTGCTTACGGCGTCACTGACGAACTCAGCAAAACGGTCATCGAGAACCCCGTCTCCGTCCCCGACTTTCACGCCACGATTCATGCCGCTCTGGGCATCAATCCCGCCCACGAACTCTTCGCCGGCGCCCGCCCGGTTCCCATCACCGACCAGGGCAAACCGATCGCAGCGTTGTTCGGCTGAGGTCGGTCGTTGCGGATGTCGCCAGAACGTTCGACGTGTGGGTAGCGAAACTCGCAACGAGTTTCGCTATGATCCACGTGGACTACCTGTCCCCGATTGATGTTGCGATCATTTCCAATGGATAGTCCGACAGCATGTGATCGGTATGGATTGAAAAGTGTTGCCAGCGCACGTTTACGAATTCGCGAAACATGAAGGTGAGAACTGCAGATGGCTGTTTGGAAAGATGGAATGACAAGTGAACAGGTTCTCAAAAAGGTGCTGCGGAGCTACCTGGTCAGGTGTCATCGTATCATCAGTGAAGACTACCCAGAGATCGCCGACATGTCCGCGGAAGGTAGCGCGGATTTTCTGCTGCACTTGCAGGACATCGGCAAAATTACCATCAAACTTCAGAATGAAGACGGCGGCTGCATTAGGTGCAAAATTACGGAACTGGAACAGCAAGGCAAAGAATCCAACTCTGCGGCCGAAGTGTGATTTCGAAGCAGACCGCCGCCCACACTTCCGCGTCTTGTGAACGGCCTGTATTCACGTCTCGATCCACGGGAATTTCTTTTACAACTCCCGAAGAATATTCTCTGATCCTGTCGAGTACTCGCTAACACTCCGCCGTGCTGACGCAGGCCGAACCAATCGACAGAGAGTCTCATGAGCAGAAATCCAGTCCTCGGTGCAGTCGCGATCTTCGCGAGTCTGCTCATCACACCAGTGTCCGCAGAGGTCACGCGGTTTGAAATCACGCAGCGGGAACCGTTCGCAGACGGGAAAGCCTTCGGAGCCGTGGGAGCCTACGAGCGTATCGCAGGGCGGGTTCATTTCGAACTCGATCCGGAGTTACCGCAGAATCAACACGTGATCGATCTGAAGCTGGCACCTCGCAATGAGCGCGGTCGCGTCGAACTTTCCGCCGACCTTCTTATTCTCGCGCCGGTGGAGTTGAGCAAAGGCAATGGCGCCCTGCTTTACGGCGTCAACAATCGTGGCAACCTGAATACGCTGCGGAATTTCAACTATGCCTCAGGCAGCAATGATCCCGAAAACGAATCGCATGCTGGTGATGGATTTCTGATGCGGCACGGGTTCACCGTTGTGTGGAGCGGCTGGGACGGCGAACTTCTTCCGGGCAACAATCGGCTGCGTCTGTTTCCACCGCCCCTGGCGAAGAAGATCACCGGAAACGTGCGCTGCGAAATCGTACCGACTGCGGACACGAAACGAACGGTCATCAACTGGGACAATCATGGCGCCTACCGGCCGACACTGGAAGGACTCAAGACGGCGACGCTGACGCACCGACTGAGGGCGAGTGATCCGCGCGTGCCGATTCCTCGCGAGGACTGGACGCTGCATGTCAGTGACGTGGAAAGCGATTCACCAGCTCAGCTGCCAAAAGTGGAGCTGGAATATCCGCAGGGACTCAGGAAGCTGCACATCTACGAATTGATTTACGAGGCACAGGATCCGGTGGTGATGGGAACCGGTTTCACATCGGTCCGCGACCTGGTCTCCGCGCTGAAACACGGGACGGGCAAAGACAATCCATTGCTGGCGGATGGACAGTCGCCAATTCAGCGGGCTCATTCCTTCGGTGTATCGCAGAGCGGGCGATTCCTGCGTGAGATGATCTACTGGGGTTTCAACGAAGATGAGACCGGTGGAAGAGTCTTCGACGGGATCATTCCGCATGTCTCCGGTTCGGGCCTGGGCTCGTTCAATCATCGCTTCGCTCAACCGACCCGGCACGCGGCGCAGCATGACCATCACGATTACCCGCCAGACCGTTTTCCATTCGCCTACGGAACTCAGACGGATCCTCTCTCGGGCCTGACCGAAGGCATTCTTGATCGCTCGGTCAGCAGCGGAACTGCGCCACTCGTTATGCACACTCAGTCTTCGTCGGAGTACTGGAATCGCAGCGGATCGCTGGTCCACACCGACCCGCTGGGAAACAATGATGCCGAGATTCCGGAAAATGTCCGGCTCTACTTTTTCGGCGGGACGCAACATGGCCCGAGCGGTTTTACAACGAACATCGGCGACGGTCAGACAGCGCCCAATCCCGCAGATTACAAACCGTTCCTGCGGACGCTGTTGCTGGCACTTGATCGCTGGGCGAAGGATGGGACGGAACCGCCGCCGAGCGTCTATCCAAAGATCAGCGACGGCACGCTTGTCGCCTGGACGCAGAACGCCACCGGGTTTCCCGACATTCCTGGTATCCGCTATCCGGAGGTGATCCAACAGCCATCATTCCTCGATTTCGGTCCGCGCTGGCAGAGCGAACGGATCATCGACCATCAACCGCCGATTGCTCGTGGCGCTTACCGAGTGCTCGTCCCGCGTTCGGGGCCCGATGGAAATGAACCTGGCTGCCTGTCCGCGCCCGAGGTGGCCGTTCCGGTTGCGACCTACGCGAGCTGGCGGCTGCGAAGTGAAGATGGTCCCGCCGCCAACCAGCTCTATAGCCTGTCGGGATCCTACATTCCATTTCCTGTCACCAGAGCGGAGCGCGAAAAGACGGGCGACCCACGGCAATCACTGGAAGAACGCTACGGAACGCTGGAGAAGTATCTGGAGCAACTCGAAGCCCAGTGCCGGAAATATGAAGAAGCTGGTTACCTGTTGGAAGAAGATACGAAACGCACGCTTCAGGTGCAGCGACAGCGCGTTACTCCGCTCTTCGATAGACGGCCGACACTTGACACGGCGACGCTGCCGAAGTTTTCAGAACCGACGCCTGGGGTACGTCGCACGATCACGATTCCCACGGTCGATATTTCCAGCGATGCCAACCGGCATTCAATCGTCGCCCGTGGAACGGTCGACACATACCACGGACATTGCGACACAGTCTTACTTCCTGATGGCAAGACCATGTTCTCTGCATGGACCGTCGATCACGCTCAGCGGATTGGTCCCCTGTCCCGCAGTGACGATGGCGGAAGAACCTGGTCTGCTCCGCTTGATGTTCCTGCCAACTGGCACACGACGGCCAACACGCCCGCCATCCATCGGCTCGTCGATCCACAGGGCAAGGCTCGGCTTGTTGTCTTCGGCGATGGACTCGACTGGCGGCGGAAAGGCAAGCCCCCATATCCGATGCATCAGTCCGTTTCTGACGACAATGGGAAGACCTGGACATCAATGAAACCGAATGGTGTTCAGGGCGAAGTGCCGCCCAAGACGATCCTTAGATTTGACGAAGGCCGCCGTCTCGTTATGTGGTCAGACCTGCCCGGATATGTTGTGCAGTGCGAGTCGCTGGACGGTGGGCAGACATGGCGCGGGCAACGGAATATCCTGAATATTCCCGACCGCTGGGGGCAGCCCTGTGTCATTCGTTCGCCTGATGGAAAGCAACTGCTGATGCTGCTGCGTGAAAACAGCAGACGGCACCATTCGCTGTATTCGACCAGTGACGACAACGCCCGGACCTGGAGCGAACCCCGCGAACTGCCGGCGTCAATGACCGGTGATCGCCACGTCGCGCGGTACGCGGCGGACGGTCGTCTGGTTGTCGCGATGCGAGACATGGCGAAGTCCAGTCTGAGCTACGGCCATTATGTGGCGTGGGTCGGACGCTATAAAGACATCGCCGCAGGACGCGAAGGTCAGTATCGCATCAAACTGCTGGACAATGCTGCGCGCACAGACAAAGATGTTCCCGGTCAGGGCAATACCGATTGCGGTTACTCAGACCTTGAGGTTTTACCGGACGGCAATATCGTCGCCACGACGTACATCAAATACCAAACCGGCCCGGAGAAGAATTCCGTCGTCAACACTCGGTTCAGACTGACTAAGATCGATGCGTTGCTGTCGCCGAAGTGACAATTTGAACACAGATACGAAAGTCCGCCGATTTCGCATACCGTAGTCACAAGCCCGTTGCGACAACTCAGCATTCCGAATGCACCAGCTTTCTGCAACAATCTGTTGTTGTAGAAGTAAGAACCCATCCGCTAACCTCGTCCATCAACAGCAAGCAACACACCAGACTTAATATTGGAGAAGACAATGAAAATCGGAGTGCTGACAGTTGGTG
>CALFOL010000559.1 GCA_937919915.1 uncultured Planctomycetaceae bacterium | reverse complement strand
TGGCTACAGCAACCAACAGTAGCGAACTTCAACGAGGAGATCTCCCAGGAGGCGTAAGCTTCGAAGTATGCCGCAATATCCTGCGTCTAACACGACCAACGATCGGATAAGAAAAGCAGGTCTTCCCCCAATGGCGTTGCGAAACGAAAATGGCCCGGCACCTGACTGTGCCGGGCCAAACCCATTAGTCGTCAAAGAGAATGTAAAATCCGTTCCACACACAACCGCTCTAATGCGCGGCGTTCTCTGCTTCAACAGTCACAGGCTTGTAACCGCCCTTAGCCTTAAACATCAGAATCAGAATGAGGTAACACACAGCCATGGCTGCGGGAACGTAGGCAGTCAGCTTCAACGCCTGCTTGCCTCCGTAAATCCCCGCATTCTTGACGACCGGCCCATCCTCAGCTGCTGTCTTGCTGGCTGTCTCCCACCATTTCTGCATAGCAGCATCATTTTCATCTGTGCCACCGGATTCCACCAGCAGTTCACCAACGCGTGCTAACTCCTGACCGTTGTCTTCAAGGATTCCCACTTTGGCACCGTCAAGGCCCACCGTTTTGAAGCCGAAGAAGCTACTTTCCTCACCAGCCTTGTAGCTTTCGTAGACGGCTTTCGACTCACTCAGCTCTTCAGCAGCATTGTAGTCCTGCTGGAATCCGATCGCTGGACCACCAAGCAATCCCGCGGACAACATGCCGACGCCGCCAACCATTCCGATGGCAACAGCACCACCCTTTGGAAACTGCTCTGACACAACCGCCAACATCGTTGGCCACAGAAACGTCTTGCCCAAAGCATAAACAGTAGCAGCCACAATACAGGCCATGACGGTTGTGGCTCCACCCAGCAGAGTCAGACCAACAGCACCAAAGATCGCACTTGTCAACAACAGGCCAAGTGGAGAAATGCGATGCACAATTGGTCCAGCGAAAAACCGGAGAACGAACATCAGCATTGATGTATAAGCGAACAGCATCAACCCTTTCTGAGGGTCAGCCATGATTGAGCCGGTAATCTTGGCAATCCAGGAGTCCGTTCCGAGTTCGACGTAGCCGACCATGGCATGAATCACCAGCAGGAACAGCATCAGCGGAGCGAAAATGGTCCCAACCATTTGGCCAAGGCTGACACCAGCGTCTGCCGCTTCTGACCTTGGGAACTTCTGACCGAACAGCATGGCACCGTACATCACGACAGGGATCAGAAACAGTGACATCTGAATCTTCCAGTCGACAGCGGCTGTGATCACACTTCCTGATGCGTCGAGCTCAGCTGCCATGAATGCAGAAGCGACGCTGCCCGCAACCAGTCCGGCAGGCCAGCCAGCGTGCAGGATATTCAGATAGTGTGTCTTGTTGTTTGGGAACAGCGTTGCGGTCAGCGGATTTACGACCGCTTCGCACAACCCGTTACCGATGGCGAAAATAAACATCCCCCAGAACAGACAGTTGTACGCGGCTTCTTTGCCGCCGGATGCAAATGCTGTTGGAGTATAGAATGTCAGCCCCGCAGAAATCAGATGCAGTACGAACGCAGCAATCAACAGCTTGCCATAGCCAACCTTATCAGCAATCAGCGAGCTCAGAATAATGACAAGACCGAAACCAGTCAGACCGCCTCCCGTGATCGTCCCAAGCTCGGTCATCGTAAAGCCGAACTCGTTGGCCCACTGTCCCAGAATACCTCCGCGAACTGAGTACCCGACGCCTGCGGCTAGAATCGCCATAAATCCAGCCCATAGCAAACGCTTCGCGTTTGGGGCTGTTATTTCACCATTAATTTCACCATTACTCATCCAAGGATTCTCCCGTGGGTGTGATCGCCTGATCACTTTGAAACGAAGTTTTCAAGTCATAAACAATATCGGTACAACGCAGGACCCTGGGCACAGAAACCCAGTGTCGAACCAGGAGTCTAGCCGCACAACGTGACCGTTTCCATTCTGGATGTCGCCACACTTGCAACAAACTCACCATCTGACGGCAAGTGTCCCAGTCACCCGATCCTGCCAAACTACCCTCTGAAGTGATGGAAAATCAATCGATTTTTAGCGCCAGCACTGCATGTCGCAGGAGCTTCGCATTGATTTTGTCGCTCAAAGCGTGGCACATTTCGATAAAGCAGTCCACGGCGCGGTCTTCATTCAGCTCATGCGCCGTGAACTCGGACAAGGCGTCCTGACGCAGCAACGTCACCTGATCCAGCAATTGCTGAAGCACTTTCGATTCCTCCTGCCCACCTTCGCCATCGACATCCATCTGCTGCAGTTCCAGCTGTAACAAAGCCCGGATAAAACGATCCAGTCGGTGCTGCTGACTACGAATCTGTCGCCGAGTCCACCAGCGATGCACCAGCCACATCGCCACCAGCATCGACACGATGAACGAACGCAGCCCTTCCGTCCCTTCGACAAAGTCCGGGTTGATCATCGGTTTCAGATCCGGAAAAAAAACATGCTGTGCCCCAGGATGCATCTCAAATTCAGAACGTTGCAGCGCGTAGACTGATCCTCCATCAAACAACTCGGTTAACCCTAAACGCCGCTGTACACGAGGATCGGCGACAATCCGTGTCATCTCCTCAATCAATTTCACGGAGGCTTCTGTGTCTGCCAACAGCTGTGCCTGTAGCGTCACGGTGGGAAAATCGGCCGCTGGAATCGCTGGAGACGTTCTGAAGAAGCCTGCTGGCACGACGCTCGCGCTAAGCGAGACATTCTTCGCAGCCATTGCATCGACGGCAGGCACAGCAACCAGGGTCGCAACCTCTGGCTGCAACAACTGCGACAGAATTGGTGCCTGCAATCCACAGCACATAATCGCCACGTTGATGTCGCCCTGTTGCAGGCGTTTAGCCACTTCGACATAGGGTACGGATTGCACGTCTCCATCCGAAACTCCCAGATGCTGCAATAACAGCAGCGTCATCGCATAGTCACCGGACAGCCGATCGTTGCACGACCAAATAAGTCCGCCAGGCAAGCTCAAATCGGTTTTCGCGTCCGCAGAGCAAACTGGCAGCAGATACTCGGGATACAGGTTGCTGACAAAATTTGCCGATTCAGGACTGCCGATTTCCGGCTCCGTGAGAATGAACTGCGTCTCTGGCTGATACAACCCCAGATCCGCTTCATGTGCTTCAAGCAGCCGAAGGTTCTCAAGCGACCCCGCCGTCTCTTTCACATGCACGCGGATATTCAGCCGCTGCTCAAGTTCCAGTGCCAGCCCCCGTGCCAGCTGCGCATAACGCCCATTTCCGGGCCCCCCTGCAATCGTTACTTCCTGTGGAATACGTGTGCGATACCAATAAAACAACGTAAGAGATATCAGTAATGCGCCCGCAATGAACAGCGACCATGCTGAGTTCCGAGAAAAGATCAACGCTGTGGGTTTCCCAGGCAACGCCGTCGACGTTTCAACCATCATTCGCTTCCATCGTTTGGATCTTCCCGAACGCTTTACCGCAGCCACCTATGCATATGTAGAACAGATTTCATATGTAGAACAGATTTCGACGGTAGCATGAAACGATCAAGGCTATGAACTTCTGTGATGATTTGCCAACGCGATTCGTATTTCAGCAGCCACGATGACGTACTTGAACGAATCACCGGGAAATCAGCATGAATAACAGACCTACAGCGTATTACGCTGATTTGTGGCCGCGGGGAACGCATTTCGATTGCAGAAAGCCTACTCCCGCGAGCGAGTACCGTTCACAACAATGAGTAAACTGCTCTAATTGACCGCCTGGGCCTCTGAAGAAGCCGCATATTGAGTGAAGCAGGGCGAAAATCCGCCAGAATCGCAACTCCGTGGGAAACCTGAATTGCGGATCAGTTTCGCGAAGGTCACTATCTGCAACCAGGAAAGCGTAAACACGGACGGCAGAAGGCACCGTTTTCCGCAGACTCGACAGTGGCTGACCGTGGCAGTCAATGGTCACGTCATTCTATATCACGCCGAAAGCGATATTTGTGGTCGATCAGCAACGCACATGCCAGCTCGTGACACTGGGATGCAAAGTCAACCAGTACGAAACACAACTGGTTCTTGAAACACTGCAGCAGAACGGCTACCGCGAGGCTGCCGATGGCGAGTCCGCGGATCTCTGTATCGTCAATACCTGCACCGTCACAAATACAGGTGACAGCAAATCACGACAGGTCATTCGTCAGCTGGCCAAAAAGAACCCTGGCACAAAAACAATCGTGATGGGCTGCTATGCCACACGTGATCCTCAGGCCGTCAGTGAACTTCCGAACGTCATCGAAGTCGTCACAGACAAGCGCGAGCTGCCGGACGTCCTTGGCCGCTTCGGCATCTTCGACATGCCTGCAGGGATCAGCGAATTCGAAGGGCATCGCCGAGCATTCGTAAAAATCCAGGACGGCTGTATCCTGAAATGTTCGTACTGCATCATCCCCAAAGTCCGTCCGGGCATCCGCAGTCGCAGACCACAGGACATCGAAGACGAAATCCGGCGACTGGTCGACAACGGCTATTGCGAAATCGTCATCAGCGGTATACATGTCGGCCACTTCGGAATCGACACCAACAATCTAACCAATGGCGATAATCCCGAACGACTGTGGGATCTGTTCCGTCGCCTGGACCGCATTCCGGGTGACTGGCGAATGCGGCTGTCCAGCATCGAATCGGTCGAAGTCAACGACGACTTCATCAAAGCCGCTGGAGACTGCGAACACCTGTGCCCACAATTCCATCCCGCTCTGCAAAGCGGCTCCGATACCGTCCTTGAACGCATGCGTCGACGTTATCGAGTTGACCGGTTCCTGGAACGTCTGGATCAGATTCGCGATATGCTGGGAAATGATCCGGCATTCACCACGGACATCATCGTCGGCTTTCCAGGGGAGACGGACGCCGAGTTCGAAGAGACTCTCGAAACCTGTCGACGTGCTCGCTTTATGAAAATTCACGCCTTTCCATATAGCCGTCGAGACGGAACGCCGGCGGCGGATTTCAAAGACCAGCTCCCGCCCAACATTATTAAGGAACGAGTCCACGCGTTGAGTTCACTGGAACGCGATCTCGCTCTGGATTTCTACAACAATCGCGTAGCCGTCGGAACGCAACAGGTTGTCCTTGCAGAACGAATTTGTGACGACCGCCCCGGCTGGGTAAAAGGCACTGACCAATGGTACGTGCCCACGGAAGTGCAGGGAACAGCCGCTGATCTCGGTCGTTTCGTACGCTGCATCCCGCAGGAAGCCAACCGCCACGGCGTCGTTGCGTCTCGTATCGATACCGCGGAAGACAGGAAGACTTTGGCGACTGCAGGTAAGTCCTTCTAACGAAGGCAGTTCTGTCCTGGACGGACGGTTCAACCGCGCACATAGATAATCATTCAACACGCAACACGGATTTACAATGGCCACACTTATCGCCATCGAAGGCATCGACGGAGCAGGCAAGGGCACTCAGGCACGGCAGCTCGTCGAACGACTCAATGGACTTGGCGTGAAAGCCACAGGACTACAGTTTCCTCGCTACTCCGAAACAACATTCGGAGGCGCTATTGGAGACTTTTTGAATGGCCGTTTCGGGTCGCTTGATCAGGTCCATCCGCAACTGGCCGCCGTGCTTTATGCAGGCGACCGCTTTGAATCTCGCCAGGTTCTGCAGAACGCTGCGGACCAAAACGATGTTGTCATTCTGGATCGCTTCACAGGATCCAATCTCGCTCATCAGTCCGCCAAACTCGAGGGCCAGGAACGCCTGGAGCTCATCAAGTGGATCGATCACATTGAGCACGTTGTCTTCGGACTGCCCAGACCCCACTTGAATGTGCTGATCGATATCAGTTCCAACTGGAGCCGCGAATTAGTCAGCCGCAAAGGGGAGCGTGACTACACCAGCGAAGAGGCCGACATCCAGGAATCGAACCTGCCGTACCTGGAACGCGTTCGCGCGTGCTACCTGACGATCGCTGCTCAGCGAGACGACTGGCAAGTTGTGGAAAGCCTGGACGAACAGCAAGAGTTACGGACTATCGGTGATATCAACCAGGAAATCCTGGAATTGATCAAGCCGCTCGCTGATCTTCCGCAGAGTCCTGTTCAGTCGTAGCTACAGGACTGTCTCCGTCGGCGCTGTCTTCTTCGACTTCGACTTCGACTAATTCGATGTCATCAGCTGTTTGTGGACGCCCTAATGTCTCGTAGTCCGGCAGCTCCTGAACACGGCCGAGCCCAAACATATCCAAAAACGCCCGCGTTGTGATAAACAAAAATGGTCGCCCCAGCGAGTCCTCTTCGCCGCCGACTTTCACCAGACCGCGGTCGATCAACTGACGAATCATTTCCGCTGACTGCACACCGCGCACTGCTTCCACGCTGGCACGCGTAATGGGTTGCTGGTAAGCAATGATTGTCAGCGTTTCCATCATTGGCTGAGAAAGACGCATTTCCGCCTGCCGCAAATGTATCCGATCAAGCCAGGTGACCAGAGCAGGGCGAGTCATCATCAGAAACCCGGTCGCCGTACATTCGATGCGAAACGCCGATCCGGTCTGATCATAGCTTTGGTTCAGCAATTTAATCAGCTGCTCAGATTCTGCCGCATCCACCAGGCCAGCCAGTTGAGCCAGCCGCCTTGCCGACAGAGCTGTTCGAGAGATCAACAGGACGGCTTCCAGTCGTGCCAGTCGATCGGAGCGAATCAACTTCCCCGTCGACTGTACTTCAGAATTGTCAACGGTCGCCCGCAGCTCATACAACGGGCCGCGGCGGAACGCGTGCTTCTGAAATTCGGTCCCGGTTCGAGAATCACACAGCACAGTGTGCTGCCGTCGTCCCCACGCTGCGGAACCAGAGGACTGATTCGGCAACTGACTCATTTGCCGGTTTCCTGTCGCCAGGCAAGGACTTGCTGAATCACATCGTTAGCAGCGGCGTCTTGAGAACGAGCGATGGATTCGAACCGATAGCTCATCGTGCCACGGTCGGCCTCAAAGAAAGCAGCAAAGCCAACCATCTTGTTACCCGGCGTAAACCAAAGTGTTCGCGTGACGCCCATTTTTTCCAAACGAGCCATCAAGGGAGGAAGATTCGCATCCGCCGGCTTTATCTCCGCCGAACTGTCAGCCGGAGGCTCTTCCGGCGCTAGAGACGAAAATGATTCGCCCAGGACTTCACTAAACAACGCATCGGGATCTTCATCCGTGCTGGCCGATTTGTTGGTTTCGTCGCTGAACAACCCAAGTTCATCGAAATCGTCCATGCCGGCACCGAATTCCGGCGCATCGGTGACAGAGTCAGATGCTGCCGAGTTGTCGGATGCAGACAGCAATCTGCTGGCCCAGCCCTCTTTGAGGTCAGCTGGTCTTAGCATTGCGATTGTCGGCACCACGATGAGTGGCAGCATCATGATAAATGTTGTGAGCGGCCCGCTGCGTGAGGATTCCATTCCGTGTTCCACATCAAATTCCGGAGAATTCTTCTCCATTGAAGTAGAGATTGGCAGTAATTGCCGGAGTCTAGGGACAACCGAAAAACGCCACAATCTCAGTTTCTGCGACCCATGTTTGGGGCAAAGTGCGACGGGGACAAGCTCGTTTTTCGGCCGATATAAGAATTGGAGTCTGGATTACGGGCTCTGGAGGCCTAAAATGTTCGCCAGGCGAGCGTGAACAATATCTCCCACTGTCGTGTCACTGAGTCCTCAATAGACGGGGTTCGAACAAAGTTCGGACAGAACCAACATGCGAAACATCATACGCAGCACTCCAATGTGCCTTATCCTGGTCGGCACCATGGCCTGCCAATCTGTAAACGCGGATGAGCCGACTGCGACAAGAGCACATCCGCTGGAACCAGCGATTCGCTACGCTCAACAATGCCTGGAGAAAGTTCAGGCATTGCCTGGCTACGAGGCCACATTCGTCAAACGTGAGGTCGTCGGCAACAGCACGGTGTCGCACAAGATGAAGATCAAGGTCCGTCACAATCCGTTCAGCGTTTACCTGTACTTCGAAAATCCACACGCAGGCCGTGAAGTGATCTATGTAGATGGCCGGAACAACGGAAAGCTGGTGGCCCACGAAGCCGGGTTGCTGAGCTTCGCGGGAGCGATGGATCTGACACCGACAGATTCGATCGCCATGAACGAGAATCGTTACCCGATTACAAAAGCCGGCATTGCGAACACAATGCAGATCATGATCAGTCAGTGGCAGGAAGAAGCCAGGTACGGCGAAACAGATGTGAAGTATTACAAAGATGCCAAACTGGATTCGATGTCCTGCAAGATTATCGAAAGCAGTCATCCACAACCACGTAAACAATTCAACAATCACATGGTCCGATTGTGGATCGACAACGCCACGGGATTGCCAGTGCGGATGCAGAAGTTCGGCTTCCCCCGACGCGCTGCTGAAACACCACCGATCGTTGAAGACTATTCGTTTTTGAATCTGCAAACAGATGTCCGTCTGACCGACGCAGACTTCGATCGCAACAACAAAAAATACAGTTTCTGATGCCTTGTGAGTGACATTCGCTTTGCCAGTGCAGTGCGGTACGAGACAAAACACTCACACATTCCATCAATTCAACATAGCGAATTCCGTGGAAGTCAATTCCTCTCCCAATGCCGTCCGGGCTCTCATCCAACAGGCGCGTCGCGAAGGTGCCATCGCAGGAGTCGTGCCCACCATGGGCGCGCTGCACGCGGGACACGCCAGCCTGATAGAAGCCGCTCGAAAAGACTGCGACTACGTGGTCTCAACAATCTTCGTCAATCCGACTCAGTTCGGCCCCAACGAAGACATCGATCGCTATCCACGCACGCTGGATGACGACCTGCAAAAATGTGAAGCCGCTGGTGCTGACCTGGTGTTTACGCCGGACACATCACAAATGTATCTGCCCGATGCAGAATCTGATGTCCGCGTCACGGGGCTGACGCAAAAACTGGAAGGCGAACGGCGGCCTGGACACTTCGACGGTGTCACCACCGTCGTCGCGAAACTTTTCAACATCACTGTGCCGGACAAAGCCTACTTCGGACAAAAAGACTATCAGCAGCAGTTGGTCATTCGACGCATGGTGATGGACCTGGACTGGGGGATCGAAATTGTCACCTGTCCAATTATTCGCGAAGCCGACGGCCTCGCGATGAGCAGTCGAAATCGGTACTTGTCTGCTGAAGACCGTCAGCGATCACTGGTACTGCATCGATCGTTGATGCTGGCCGAGCAACTGGCTGCTGCTGGAATTCGGACTGCCGAAATCGCAGCACGAATGAGCCGACTGATTGAAGCAGAAGACGGTGTCGAGCTGGACTACGCGGTCGTCGTGGACCGCAGCACTCTGGTTCCCGCTGCCGATGATGCGGAAACCGGCGTGGCCTTGCTGGCCGCAAAGCTCGGAAAAACACGGTTGATTGACAATCAGGAACTGCGATTTCGGTAACCGGGGAATTTCAGATACATTCCCGGCATGAGAAAAGTTCTTCTAAGAATCATGTTCGACCAGCAGTGGCAGCTGCAGTCCGTCGGCAACGAATTGCACGTGGGTTACGCCTGGATTGTTGCGATGATGGTGTTCGTCATCGCAGTTGCACTGGCAGTCCTCTGGCGGACGACAAAAGACCGCGGACAGGTGACAGCAGCGCTGTGCACATGGGGCCTTCTTCCGACCGGACTGCTGATTCTTGCAGTCACGAAATTGCCGATCGTCGCTTCCGGCCTTCCACTGTTCGGCTATGGCCTGATGCTGGCCGTCGGTTTCGGAACGGCGACCTACTTCGCTGGCCGGCGAGCGGCGACTGTTGATGTCAATCCCGATGTCATCTGGGACATGACAATGTGGTTGCTGGTTCCTGCTATCATCGGAGCCCGAATCACATATCTGTTGCAATATGGTCACCGTGTTTTCGCCAACGCCAATGGGTTGGGCGCAATCATTAAAGCTGCAATCTCGCTGTGGGACGGCGGCATCGTGTTCTACGGCGGCATCATTGGCGGCGTTGTGGGACTCTGGATCTACTGTCGCAGAAACGAAATCCGCCCATTGCTGATGGCCGACATCATCATGCCTTCGCTGTTCATCGGACTGGGCTTTGGCCGCATCGGCTGCTTTCTGTACGGTTGCTGCTTTGGCGCCGCCTGCACAATGCCTTGGGCTGTTCACTTCCCGGACGACAGCATGACGTTCGAATCCCTGTCCGCACGTTCCGCCGCAACCGGTGCAAAGCTGATCGAAGCGGACGGCGTGCCAATCGCAACCAAAGAACTTGCGAACGTCGCCCCGGACTCTATGTTGACCACAATCGCCCTGCATCCGACGCAGATCTACAGTTCGGTCCTGGCATTTCTGCTGGCAGCTCTGCTGATTTGGTTCTTCCGTCGTCGCCCATTCGAAGGCGCCGTGATGGCACTGGGATGGATCCTGTATCCAATCACGCGGTTTTCCCTGGAGATCATCCGCGATGACGAAGGGGGACGCCTGGGTACCGGACTGACGTTTTCGCAACTGATGAGTATCGGCCTGTTTATCTCCGGCTGCGCAGCGATGTGGTGGCTGCAACGCCGCCATGCTGCAAACACAGGTTCCGAATAGCGAACCGTTGATGTAAGCACCCGCCCAAAAGTAAACGCACATATCAATGACAGGCCAGTGCGCAAGGCAAGGGCAATTCCTGCTTCACAACAGACTCTACCCTGACCTCTGCGTTCCTCTGCGCCTCCGCGTCCTCTGCGTTTAACCCCTGCCGCTGTCGGCCAGGGCCGCCCGACACGGACTACGACACGTAGTTCATCAGCACGGCCAGAACCCAATGCCACGCACTGGATGCCGAATCCTTAGCGAGCCACAGCAGCATTGCCACCATTGCGGCTGACAAACCATTACCACGGCCAGCCGTAGGAATCTGGTCGCACGGCAGCGGGTTGTAGCTGACGCGTTGAAAAACTGGATCCTCGACGCGTTCACAGAGTTGGAATTGGCCCTCGACGCCTTCGACAAGAATAAACTTTTTCACGGTGAAATCTCCGTGTCACCGTGCCACCGTGCCAGGCGGAAATTGCCAGAGTGGACTAGCCTTTTGCCGGCGACGGGAGATGCTGGGTTGCTCAAGCGTGCTCGACCGTGGTTGAATCACATCATCGATTTCCCCGAGAAATCGGCCTGATTCCCGGGAATAAACAAAGCGTGGTCCACCCTCTCGGGGAACGTGGACCACGCTTTTGGTCAGTATTTTTCCTAATTCACCACGGACACCACAGAGTGGCGGCATCTGATGAAACGTGGACCACGCCTTAAAGTTTGTCAGCCACCGAATCCGGCAGCGAAGCTCGAAGGTAATAGATCTTGTTCACGGAAGCCCTTCGCCAGATGAGCCCGTCGGCATCCATCCCGAATTCGAACGACCGACTCTTCACTTCCGGTTTCATGTCGTCGACCCCAA
>CALFOL010000558.1 GCA_937919915.1 uncultured Planctomycetaceae bacterium | reverse complement strand
TGCTGAATACCGAACAAACATTTGAATCATCGAAAAAACGCCCAACTTCTAAACCCACGGGCCAGCCGATATATGACCGGCCGATACAACATCGCAAACTGATCCCACGCCTCGCGATTGGCAGGCGAACGCACCTGTACCAACAGGCTTTCTCGCGTCTCCGGAAATTCAGTCAACATGTTTCTCCTGACGGATTAAACACGGGCAATAACGCATTCTGACACAAAAGCGAGAAGAAAAGAGAATCGAAATCTCTGAAAGCACTGAAGCAGTGACTGACGGTAGAATGGCTTGATTGAGTCGTCGCCCCATGGCCGTCGCAGTAAACGCGATGTACCGCGAAGCGAATGCAGACGTTCCGGAAGTGGCGAAGATGGAAGTCGGCACGGCGCGAGTTCGTCTGTTCAAAGTCGGAGCTCTCGTGCAGGCCACGCATCGCTGCATCTGGCGAGCCACTGGCCAGTCAGCGACGTATTAACTCGCGCTGCCAATGCGGTGAAGCAGCACGTTGCCGAACTTCACGAAGTGTGGCGTGGACTTAGCTCAGCTGAGAATCCCTAACAGAACGTCGCTGCTCAAGCAGGCTTCATGCTGCGAACGTTCCGGAAGCGGTTTGGCCGGTGCCGTCTGCGCTGATGTCGCCAAAATGACAGATCAAAGCTGGTGTCTGAACGCCTCAACGGCACGATCATCACCAACGGCCTCAAGACGATCAGTACCGGCGACAAACTGCCAACCAGTCCCAAAGGTCCACCCCCCGGCGGTGCGCAATGCATACTGGCAAGACGGTGTCTCAGATGACTTGGCAATTCGTGGACTCTACCACAACAAAACGTCAGCTACTTTCGTGGTTGCCGTTTTTTCAGCCAGTCCAGTTCCGGCACCTTGCTGACGTCTTCCTGCGCCCACTTCGGTTGTTCGAACCAACGGACGCTGCTGACTCGCGGGTACGTTTCCCAAATGTCCCCGCCGTCTACAACCCGCGCGTCACCGGTGGCTTTCAGAGCGGCCATCAAGCGACCAAGATGGTCTGCCTGCACACCGGCAAACTTCGGATCCCCGGCCAGGTTGTGCAGGCAATCGGGATCGGTTTTGATGTTGAACAATTCCTCTGCCGGCCTCCGGTCGACGGACCAGCCGAGATACTTACCAAACTTCGGATCGTCACGGTGCTCGATCAGGAAATCCAGCGACGGACAGCCATCGATGTCGTGGTAGCCGCCGTGAGGTTTCCCCAGCTCATACGACGTCATCTGTCCCTGTTTATCAAAGACAACTTTGTCATATTTCTGACTCGGTCCGGCAGGCCAGCGTTCTGGCCGAAAGTTGTGTATATACAGAAAGTCTGCTGTGCGAATGGCACGTTGAGGATACCCCAGCGAATGATATCTCGACGAAGAATGCCGCTCTCTGCCACACAAGACCGCATTGCGCGCAGGGTTGGCGATGCCGTCTTTCTTTGATGCCAGCTCCGGCATCAGACTTGTACCCACCACCGGAAAGTCCTGTGGTGATTCAACATTTGCGGCTTCGTAAATCGTGGCTGTCAGATCGACGAAGCCAACCAGGTCGTCCAGCGTACGACCGGCCGGAATACGATTCTTCCACGACACAGCCAACGGCATATGCACCCCGGACTCATAGCAATTCGCTTTGGCTCGCGGAAAAGGCATACCGTTGTCGCTGGTGATGATGACCAGCGTGTTATCGAGTTCACCCGCGGCTTCGATCATCTTCAGCATCTGGTCGCAGTCATCATCGAAGCGCTCCACTTCGAACGCGTAGTCCAGCAGATCGCTGCGAATTTCAGGATCATCGGGCAGAAACTTTGGCACCTCTGCCTGGTCCAAAGTCATTCCTTTAGCTAGTCCGGAACCCTTCCTGTACGAACGATGAGCATCGCTGCTGCCAAACCAAAAGCAGAATGGCTGATCGTCGGGGCGATTCTTTAGAAACTCGCTGAAGCCATTCACGTAGCCCTTCTTGTTTGAATACGATTTTCCAGCTGGGTTTTCAGTGCGTCCGTTGTGCTGAAAGTTTCCTGGTGCCCACCCCTTGCCGGTTGATCCAACAAAGTACCCAGCCGGGATCAACACTTCCGGGAAGGTGCGGTATTTGGTTGGGAAGTAGCTGGCATGAGTTCCTGCTTCTTCAATCATCCAGATATGCCGGCCTGTCAGAAACGCTGCCCGGGACGGACTACACCCTGGCGCGGGACAGAATGCGTTGTTGAACAGCACTCCGTTTGACGCAACGCGATCAAACGCCGGAGTTCGCACCATCTTCGATCCATAGGCTGACGCATGCGGAAACGATACGTCGTCACTGATCGCAATGAATATGTTAGGTCTGTCGGCACATAGGCCCAAAGACCCGGTACTCACCGCAAACGCAAGCGCCAGGATGTACCTTAGTGAATTCATCAAGCTTCTCTTTAGGGAGGTAATGCATTGGCGGAAAAAACCGTTTCCAGGCTCCTGCCGGGAAATACTATGACTCCCGCCAAACCACTTCGCAACCCGATCACACTGAACGCACCTTGATTGTTCTCCGGAATTTCATCGTTTCTAATCGACCTGGCCGTCAGATTATGCAATGCTCCGAAGAACACCCTTGCGGGCCTCGCCTCGATATACCTACCAGACTATGCCTCTCATCAAATGACACTGCAGGATAAAGTCACCATCATCACCGGTGCCTCGGCCGGAATTGGCCAGGAAATCGCCCGGCGACTGGCGAAAGAACAAACGCGATTAGTCCTTGCCGCGCGGTCCGAAGACAAACTGCAGGCGCTGTCAGAAGAGTTGTCCGCTACGGGCTGTCAGACACTGGTGGTCCGGACGGATGTGTCGGACCCCAACGATCTGAGCGAACTGGTTGACAAGACCATCGCACACTTTGGCCGCATTGACATTCTGGTCAATAATGCCGGTGTCGAGTCCTTCCGGCATTTCGAACAAACGGAAACCGAAGATATCCTCCAGACGATCGAAACCAATCTGACCGGGTCCATCATGCTGGCGCGTTTTGTCATTCCACAGATGCTGAAGCAAAAGGCGGGTGTCATTATCAACATGGCGTCGACGGCTGGAAAGCACTGCCCTGCATTCGCCAGTGTGTACGGCGCCACTAAAGCCGGGCTGATTGGATTCACGCAGGGCTTGCGAGGCGAATACCTCAGCGAGGGAATTTCTGCGACCGCGATCTGTCCGGGCTTTACAACCAGCGGCGGCGTCTATGAACGAATCGTCTCTGCGACAGGCAAGAAAACTTCGGTTGCACTTGGAGGCACTTCCACAGCCGCTGTTGCCAACGCAGTGGTGAAAGCCATTCGCAACGGGCCGCCGGAATTGATCGTGAACTGGCCGCCGGTTCGCCCCGCAATTGTGTTGAAAGAAATCTTTCCACGATTGGGTGAGATGTTGGCAACCGCCGTATCAAAGAAGTTCGTCAAGCGTGCCGCGGATGCAGCGGCAAAAGGCGAGCCGGGGACGTAAGTCCTCGCTTTGGTCAGGCAGTCTTGCCAGCACAAGGCGCAAGCGAATGAATCCCGTCCTCCCATCATTCACTTGCTTGCGCTTCGTGCTCGTAACAACGTTCTTTCGCGGTGCGAGACCGACACTCACAGCCCGGCCGCAGCGGCTTTCTGCCCGAACTCACGCACAACGGCCAACACCACGCCCTGCATTTGCGATTCCACGGTGAAAGAATCATCCTTGGGTTGATGACTTTCCACCTGCATTGGAACTTCAAATTGATTTCCGTCGGTCTTGCGGCCCCTCAGTATCACAGACATCTGACAATTCCATCCGGACTGCTTGCCTTCCGTTAAGGAGACCGGAATCATCTGCGGTTGGACGGTTGTTTTCGGTCTCTCTCTGCGCTTGTCATCTCCGACTTGATCGGATGCACGACGAGTGCATTGAAAACAAATCCGGCGACGGCATCTCCCACGGATTTCTCTTCATCCTCGTGCCCACACCGCACACGTTCGCTGCGGAATTCATCATCTCGTTGGCGTTCGCGTTCTTCGGCGGCGTCCCGTTCGACGCGATCGTCGTCCCATGTCTTGAAGCGATACAGTAGATCAGATTCGCTCCGTTCCCGCTCATCCAGCGCCACCTGAAACGAAGTGACTTCGCACACCAGCGATTCGTACTGCGAAGCATCCTGTAGAATTGTGGTCAGCTGTTGTTCCAGAAGTTCTGCCAGTTCAGGCTGAAAACTCTCCATGGGCAATATCGTCACAGCGTCGCGCCAATGATGCGGATCAGTCTGGCCGGGATAGTACAGCTTCTCAATTTCCGGCCGCGAATCAACGACCGACACGACGGGTGTCGTGCGACTCGACACTGTGGAAATCGGCGACTTTGGTTCTAACGGCAGATGCACACGAGGCGCATCTGCGGCAGCCATTGGCACAACCGTCAGTCGCTCTGGACTTTGCCCGAACCGTACGCAGCCCATCAACGGCATCGACAACAGCAACGTCAGCGTCAGGCTGAGCGGCATCCTTGCCATAGAAGACCTCTGGTTCGTGGTAGAAAACGAACAGGAACGGTAGAGTCTGCTTCAAAACTACGCGACACCGTTACAACACGTGTTAGGGCAGTTTACTTCTTGTTGTGAACGGTACTCGCTCGCGGGAGTAGGCTTTTTGCAATCGAGATGCGTTCCCCGCGGCCACAAATCAGCGTAATACGCTGTAGTTCGAAAATTATCGGCCTGTGGGCCGCCGCATTGTAGAAAACACCGCTATGACCAGCAGGCTTCTCTTTCTTCTTGTGTTGATCGCTGCGTCAACGGCAGTTGCTCAGCCCGAAGAGTACCCCACGCCGCCGGAAGCAGTCGAACATGCCGATGTTCCCAAGGGCAGAATTGACGGCCCGCACGAATTTCGCCGTCAGCTTTTCCCGGAACCATCCGAGAATACTGGGTCTACGTTCCGGCAAAGTACGATCAACCAAACCGCCCTGTCTGATGGTGGCCCATGACGGCAAGGCGAAAGACTGGAACCTCCCCACTGTGCTCGACAACATGATTCACAGCGGCGATATCCCGGTGCAGCTCGGCATCTTTGTCATGCCAGGCGTCGTACCTGTGACAACGATACAGCACAGGCACGTTTCAACCGTAGCTTCGAATACGACGGCATGGGCGACCTCTACCCCAGATTTCTGATCGAAGAATCGCTTCCGGAAGTTGCGAAAACATAGAAATTCAGCGATGCCCCTAACGACCATTGCGTTGCGGGAAGCAGTTCGGGAGCCATCTGTGCGTTCGCCGCAGCATAGGAACGGCCCGACGCGTTTCGCCGAGTCTTCAGCACTGTTGGCACTTATGTCGGATTGCGGGGCGGCAACGAATACGCGATCCTGATCCGCAAGACCGAACCCAAACCACTGCGAATCTTTCTGCAGGTCGGCAGCAACGATTTGGACATCTACGCCGGCAGCTGGTGGAACGCCAACCAGACGCCATCCAGCTTCCAACGACCACTTGCGCGCCCGGACTGGGTGCTCACCTGTATTTGCTGTGCAAACAGGGAAACATGGCCGATGCTGCCTTGATTCCCGGATGGAAAGTCGTCATCCTTCGCCGCTTGCTTTCAGCCGTTATATGTTCAATTGCGCTGTCGAAAGCGTCGATCACTATTCGATTAGATCGATTTGGCCCCTCCGAATTTATCGGAGAATCCCTAAACCTCAACGTTGATTAGAGTTACGGAAATGAATATCCGCAAAGGTGATACAGTGGAAGTCATCGCAGGCGCCGATAAAGGTAGCCGCGGAACTGTGCTCTCCGTTGACCTGAAGCATGGCAAAGTGGTTGTCGAAGGCGTTCACAAGGTCCACAAGCACGTGAAACGCGGAAATCCTAAGAGTCCTCAGGGTGGTCGTCTGCACGTGGAATTGGCGATCGATGCGTCCAATTGTCAGCTGATTTGCCCGGAAACCAACAAACCAACGCGTGTTGGCGTTCGCCCTGCCGAAGACGGCGGCAAAGAACTGTTCGCAAAACGCAGCGGTGCTCGCCTGCGACAGATCGCACCACCTAAGAAGAAGTAGTGCGACTTAGCCGAACCAGAAATCACGGAAAAGCTGCGGATCAAGCGTTCGCGGCTTTTTTTGTGCGCGCTGTTGACTTATCGACTCTACGCCACTACTGTAATAGCGTGGTATGACACTAGCCTTGGAGCGAGTCATGATTTGTCACATCGACGCCGGAAACGGCATTCCGATCTATGAGCAGATCGAGCGGCAGGTGAAGTTCGCCGTGGCGAACGGTTGGCTGCTGGTCGGTGAACGCATTCCGTCAGTTCGTGACCTTGCGACGCAGACCGCCGTCAACGTCAACACCGTCTCTCGCGCCTATCGAGACCTGCAGCAGCAGGGCGTGTTGATCGCCATTCGCGGCACTGGCATGGTGATCTCTGGCCAGGCACCGCAGATTTGCAAACAGGATCGGCTGGAGATGATTCGGGAACGCTTGCGATCCGTGCTGCAGGAAGCTCTCCAGAATCAAATTTCCGTCGGCGAGATTCGTACATTAGTAGACGACGAATGGCATCAGTTGTCTCAGGACCAGAAGACGGACGAAGCGTAACAGCCAGCGGCAACATATTCGAAAGAGACACCTATGGCACCGGTCATTCAGTTAAGAAACGTCACCAAGCGTTCGGCAAGACGCTTGCTTTGGACAATGTGACGCTGAACATCCCGTCCGGCGTTGTCTGTGCCGTGCTGGGAGCCAACGGCGCCGGCAAGAGCACTGCTATTCGGCTGTTGCTGGGACTGGACGATCCGGATTCCGGCGAACTTGAAGTGCTGGGCATGAATAGTAAGTCGCACGCGTTAGAGATCCGCAGCCGAGTCGGCTACGTTGCCGATCAACCACCACTGTACGACTGGATGACAGTCGACGAGATCGGCTGGTTCGCTGCGGGTTTTTATCCAACCGGTTATCAACACGAATACGCCACGCTGATCAAAAAATTCGATGTCGCTGGTGATCAAAAGATCGCGAATCTGTCGAAAGGGATGCGTGCCAAAGTGGCGTTGTCGTTAGCGATGGCTCATCGACCCGAACTGTTGATTCTGGACGAACCGACGTCGGGTTTGGACCCGCTGGTGCGTCGCGAGTTTCTGGAGAGCATGATCGATGTTTCGGCAGAAGGACGCACGGTGTTGTTGTCCAGTCACCAGGTGTCGGAAGTCGAACGCGTGGCTGACATGGTGGCGATTTTGCTGAACGGCCACCTGCTGTGTGTTGAGCGTTTGGAAGACCTGAAACGAGACACCACAGAAGTGGTGTTGAGTCTTACCGATCCCGCGACCGCACCGCCGATCATCCCCGGCAGCGTACTGGCACACGTACCTTTCGGCCACGAGCACATCTGGATGGTGCGCAACCTGGACATCGATACGTTACTTCAGAAGTGCGCAGCACAGCAACTACCGCCACCACAAATTCGCAAGCCTGGTCTGGAAGACATTCTGCTGGCCATGCTGCGTGAATATCGAAGCAACCCCATCGGAGAACCGTCGACGGTGACTAAGAAACCAGCGCAGGAAGACATTTGGGTCGACTGACAAAGCCATCTGGATAGTCATTAAGTGATCCGATGACGCCCGCCGCGGGCCGAGAATTACTGCATTTTCACGAC
>CALFOL010000557.1 GCA_937919915.1 uncultured Planctomycetaceae bacterium | reverse complement strand
TCAGATCATCGACAAATGAACTCTCGCGGTTGATATCGTCCTTAGGTGTGTCAAGCTGATCGCTGACAATACCAGTTACTTTTTCTTCTATGGACACTGAGACTACCTCCGATGTGTTGCCTGTGAAAAGTCGTCATTCCGGATGAATGACAACACCAGACGTTTTGAATTTCGATCAATATTCAGCAAACAACCGATGAACATTCATCAGCAGGCCGCTATCTGTTGCGGAGATATATCGGGTTTAAGAATACGTGTAAACCCGATCAGCCCCTGTCGTTACGGGTTTCTTGAATCGAATCGGTCATTCTGAGTTCAACACAACAAAACAAGCATTTTTCCGTCTCCAGGGATTGAGTTCCGGGGATGAACTTCCAGTCCGGCCTTTGATGAAAGGGCGGACTCGCTCCCATCAACCAATCCTCACACCCGTTGACAACCCGGTCACGCTGGAATTGTTACTGGAACCAAATGTCTCCAGAGGGTGCCCCATCTGTTGCGCGATCTGCACGAATAGGTTGCTCATCAGAGTGGCAAGTATGCTTCAGTTGCGGGTGCAAATAAGCCTCGGCCTGGAACCAGTCACGCTGCGTCCGTCCCCCCGTTTTCTGTTCGTGTCATGGCCCACTTCAGTAATGGCGGTGTAATCATGGTCGTTACCATCACCATCACAACGATCGCAGAAAAGGTGCCTTTGTCCACAACGCTTGAGCCGTCGGGCATTTTCAGCCCCTGGCCAACTTGAGCAAAGATCAGCCCGACTTCGCCGCGAGGAATCATTCCCAGGCCGACGGCGAGTTTGTTCAGGCCTTTTTCGCGAACACCAAGACCACAGACCAGTTTGCCCAGCACCGCCACGACAGTTAACGCGATCGCCAGAATCCATACGTCGCCACCACTGAACTCTGAAAGGTCGACCGCGATGCCGGTCGCAACAAAAAAGATTGGCACCAACAGAGCCGACAACGGCATCAAGGCATCCTCCAAACGGTGGTTCTTCCATTTCTCGCCAGCCTCCTGGTAATGAGCACCCTCCAGGATCAATCCGGCAGCAAACGCGCCAATGATGGGAGCCAACCCGACCTGACTTGCCCCCCAGGAGAACAAGAAGCAAATCATCAGTGCCGTCGTGACCAGCAGTCCGTGGCCCCGCAAGTAGCTGGCCGCGCGAAACAGCATCGCTGGTAGCTGCATCGCTCCAAGTATCAGCGTGCCGCCAAGAAAAGCGAACGACAGTCCAACGATTTTCACCAGCGTTATCAATTCGAAATCAGCACCCTGCACAATGACGCCAGACACGACCGCCAACACAACCAGCCCCAACACGTCATCGATAACGGCAGCGCCCAGAATGATGCGAGATTCACGGTCCTGACTGCGCCCAAGATCTTTCAGCACGCGCGCCGTGATGCCCACGCTGGTCGCACACAAAGTGGCTCCCAGAAAGGCCGGCACCTGCCATTCAGAACTGTTTTCGCTGACCAGCAGATAGCCCACACCGAAGCCCAGCAGCATCGGAACGACCACCCCCAGCAGAGCAACCAACAGCGACGAAAGGCCAACGGAAACCATCTCTTTGACGCGGGATTCCAGCCCCACTTCGAACAACAGCAGCACAACACCGATACGGGCCAGCATGTCCAGGACTGTCCCCGTCAGGTCATCCGCATTTCCGGGGTGAGGTTTGAAGAAATCGAAAGCGTGCGAACCCGTGAATAACGCCCAATTCCCCAGAATGATGCCGACCGTGAGTTCTCCAAGGACAGCTGGCATGCCCACACGCTCGAACAGATCACCAGATACCTTGGCCAAAAAGAGAATGATCAGGATCGCCAACAACACCTCAGCAACTGGATCTTCGTGACCACCGCTGCCATTGCTGTGAGAGTCTGCGTCATGGACTTCCGGTACATGCCCTTCATGATCGGCTGGCGATTCATCGGCGATCACCATCGCTGTTCCGCCGACGGGGAGGAACAGGGTTTGGCCCCACGCGAAGAGCGTCATCATGAAGACCACAAAAATGGCCCGCCACGACAGCCTTTTGCCTGCTGAAAACAAGCGTTGATTGCGATGGGGAGAAGTCGCTGACGAAGGGGTCTTCACTACTGTAATTTCTGTGTGATGAAATCTGAATGTTCTGTGAGCAGCACCGCGTTAACCGCCGGGGCTGGATGACGTAACCTCGGAATCACTTTCTAGGGCAATTTCCTGATCTTCAGATTCCGCCACATCACTGTCTTGCCAACAGCTTCCGGATGTTTGCCGACGCCATGAACCTGCAACGCGATCAGGCCCTGGGGCGTCATGTTATCTTCGAAATCAGCACGGAGTTCGCCGTTCAGCCAGGTTTGAATATTCGCTCCATCGCATTTCACGCGGACCGAATTCCATTCCCCGGGCTTGAAGACTGCCTGTCCCTGTTTGGTGAACGCTTCTCCGTCGCCGCCACGAGCCCCGGGATACAGCCATCCGCGCCGTCCTTCGTCATAGATGCCTCCGCTCCACATCCGCTCGGGTTTATTGGGATCGATTTCGAACTGATATCCGTGGACTCGCCCCGCCGGAATGACTTTTGTCTTTCCATCGGTCTCGACAGAGATGTCAATACTGTAGGCATTACTGCGGAACTGCACGCCAGAATTCAGCAGTGCGTTGCACTTGTATTCGTACTCCAGCACAAAGTTACGGTACAATTTCGTGGTGCACAGAAAGCTATTGGGGGTGTCGGCGACAGATTCGCCAACGATCACACCATCTTCAATTCTGTATTTCGCCTCGCCCCCCTGCTGCTTCCAGCCGTCGAAGTTTTCGCCGTTAAACAGTGCCTTAGAACCATCTTCCTGCGCCAGAAGTCCGCTGACGGACAGAATTGTGATCACACAAGACACGCTGCGAAGTAATTTTCCCTGCATTGTTCTCTTTCATTGAAGACACACCAGAATGCTGAATGCACATAATAACTGATTTTTTGCAGTATCGCGATCTCCAGGAGACAGATGGTTCCGCTGAAAATCATGAGGCAACTGTCCCTGTAGGCATTCCAGGCGTACATACTACAGCGAACACCGGTCTTGGTGAATTGTGGACGAATTGCACGTTTCACGGCGCCGTGTACAGCAGTGCCTTTCTTGTCGAGAGATCTACGATACTATGCTGGGAATTCGTGCTGGTTGGGCCGACTGTACGATGATTCTGGGCAGTGGTGTTTTCCTTCGCTAAGTCCTCTGGAAAGTTACCGTCTTGACAACGCCTGATCAAAATCCTGACGACGACGAAGGTTCCGTCACACGTGTCATTCGCCGGATGCAGTCTGGCGAAGCCGATGGGGCGACTCTGCTGTGGAAGCGATTCTACTCAAAACTCCGTCTGCTTGTCCGAGACCGATTGTATTCCAGGACAAGGACACTGTCTGACGACGAAGACGTCGCACTGGATTCCCTGGCAGAATTGTTTCAGGGGCTGCTGCAGGGACAATATCCACAGCTGGATAGCCGAGAGTCTTTGTGGAAACTGCTGGTAACAGTCGCTTGGCGAAACGTGATGGACGAAGTTACCAGAGAGCGAAGACTGAAACGCGGTGGAGGTCGTGTGATCACGGAATCCGGCCTCGGCGACGCAAGCCAGGAGCAATCGGGGATGCTATCCAGCGTTCCAGGCGACACACTTGCCCCTGATGTCAAGATAATGATTGCCGAGCGATGTACAGAGATGCTCGAAGCACTCGAAGATGAGCAGTTGCAAGCGATCGCCCTGTTGAAGACGAGTGGTTGTACACACCAGGAAGTCGCCGACAGGTTAGGCATCAGCCTCAGATCGGTCGAACGAAGAATTGCCGAAATCCGCGATTGTTGGAGCACTGGAGCACTGGAGCACTGGAGCGTAGTCATTGCTGCATGAATCACGAACTTGCGAGCGGGGGATTCGCTCCCGAACAGTCGCGTCGCCGTTGAGGAACATTGAAGGTGAATCTGGAACTTGACGACTCCATCGTGCTTGTTGTTGGAGGTGCGAGCGGGATCGGCCTTGCCTGTGTTGACAGGTTTCTCGCAGAAAACGCGACCGTTGTGATATTTGATCAATCGCCGGCGTGTGAACAGATTGCCACACAGCGTAAGAACTGCCACGCTCACGTGATCGACATCACTCAGGAAGCAACCGTGCGAGCGGCTGTGACGCGTGTCGAGCAGCAGATCGGTCCGATTCGCCACGTCGTCCATGCAGCTGCGGTGGGTTCCGGAAAATCCGGGGCGCCATTTACCAACCTGCAGCCCAGTGACTGGCGCCGAGTGATCGAGGTCAACGTGTTGGGCGTCGTGAACGTCGCTCATGCCGTCACGCCAGCGATGATGGAACGCAGCGAAGGCACCATGGTATTTGTCGCCTCCGTCGCAGGACAGATCGGTTCCCCAACGGATCCGCCTTACAGCGCATCGAAAGCCGCAAATATCAATTTCGTGCAGGTCATGGCGAAAGACCTCGCACGCCATGGCATTCGCGTCAACACCGTCTGCCCAGGCATGGTAAAGACTCCATTGAATCAAACTGTCTGGCAGTCCTGGAACGATCGCCAGTCAGTCGCAGACAAACTGACCTACGAGCAATGGGCCGCTGCTAAGATCAAACAACTCGTACCGCTTGGTCGCTGGCAGAAAGCCGAAGACATTGCCGATATGATCGTGTTTCTGTCGTCGGCCAGAGCCAGTGAAGTCACCGGCCAGACAATTAACGTCGATGGCGGCTACGTGATGCATTCGTAGCGACGATTGTGCATGTTGCTGGGTTCACCAGAATGCGTACAGTGCAGCAAATTCGCCCTCTGCCGACGGCAGCGGCCTATGGCCTGGCGACGATTCGCAGGTTGCGGATGCTGAATTCGCAATCCGGTACGGCTTTGATTACACGGCCCTGCACGCCAAGTTTCACAAAGAAGTGACTCTGCGTCGCATCGCTGTTCATCGATTCGAGGAACTTGCTCTTTAACTCATCGTCGACTTCGAAGACGTTGATCACGAGATGTCCTTCGCCGCTGTCGGGGCCGTGAATCATATCTGTCAGCTTCAAATTGCGATCCGACCACACCACGCCTTTGGGACCAGCTTGTAGTGAAACGGTGAATTCGATGTTATCAGGGATACGGTAGTCGAATTCGATCAACAGTTTATCAAGATCCTGTTTTGTCAGAGCAGCAGCCGGATCCGCGAACTGACCGGATGCCGCGAAGTCGGCTCCTTTAATCATCACCTGCGCCCAGATTCTGGCGCCCTCAAGGGCTTTCACCGCCACCTGCAGTTCTTCAGGATTGCCATCGACACCTTCCGGCAACGCTTTGATAAGAACCTCAAACCCGCCTTGCCCCTTCGCCGCTTTGTCCTTGTCGTCGTTCTCTTTCCACCGCCAGAGATTTGTGCCCAGCACACCACTTGCCTGGACGTTGTCCGTATTGTTGCGATTTCTGTTTTTTCCGTTCGCTGTGCGTTCCTCCTTCCCTGTCTTCGCAGGACCCGGATCTGTCTTCGAGGACGTAGTGCCCAAAACCGACAGTGATTCCTTAGCCTTCGTGTTTTCCCGCGACGCTTTCGCGCCAGTCACGGGCGACGACGCGACGGCATCAGCGTCTGAAGAAAACAGCGACACTGCAGTTAGCACCGTGACCAAAACGAGGCTTGCTCCGACACCCACCGCGAGTGGCATCGGGACTTTTTTTCCCAGCACAGAAAAACCACTGGACTGCTTCTTCTTACTTCGCGGCGTCTTCTTCTGTCCCTTCGCTTTCCGCGGCGGCAGGGGCGCGGCAATGTCCAGCCATTCCGAATCATTCGACGCTGGAGCCGGTTGGGCGGCACTCCGACTTGAAGACGTCTTCCTGACTGACTGACCGCTGTGTTGCAACTGCTGAGAGGAACGCGGTGCGGCTGGAGCCAACGGCAACGGCGCCGTTGTCGTTTCCTTCGGCACAGAACGAATCGTCAGATTCTTCCGAGGAATTCGCAGGGCTTCCAGAACGGCGTCAGAGAATTCTTCGCAGCTGTCAAATCGTTTCCCCGGCGTCTTCTCGATACTCTTTCGAATCACCAAAGCCAGGCGTTCGGAAACATCTGAGCGAATTTCCGACAGCAGCTGCAGATGCTTCTGAGTCTGATTCACCATTGTCGCCGTAGCGCTGTTGCCCTGCATGGGCGGTTTTCCCAGCAGCGTGTGATACACAGAAATCCCCAGTGAATACTGGTCAGCGCGGCCGTCATATTCCTTTGCC
>CALFOL010000556.1 GCA_937919915.1 uncultured Planctomycetaceae bacterium | reverse complement strand
GTAGGACGCGTTTCGTCCTGCGTGAAACGGTTCCCGCGAGCCAGCACCGTCCACAACCAAAAGTCAATTGCTCTAAGGCCGCTACAGCCAGGACTTCAACGTCTTCAGGTCGGCAGTAATCGCATTCCAATGCTGTGGAACCAGTTCCGGCTTTGTGTGATCAAGATATTCTTCATGCAGCGAGATCGGCCCGGTGAATTTGCTGTCGGCCAGCATTTTGAAAAACTTTGAATCCACGCGGCCTTCGCCCAACGGAACGTTTTCACTTTTCGTCTCGCCCCAGACGAAATCTTTCACGTAGACGACCTGAATGTGTGGTCGCATCAAATGGAAGCCAATTGGCCAACTCATGCCAGCTTCCACGGTTGCATGTCGAATGTCATAAGCCATGCCCAGGTGAGCAGGATCAATTCCATCCAGTCCACGGTGCAGGTCCCAGATCGGCGCTCCGAAATAGTTTCGTCCCGCATGGTTTTGGTACAACCCTGTGACGCCGAGCTCACGATTCATCGCGGCCAGATCTTTTAACTGCGAGTGCCACGCATCAATCTGTCCTGTGATCGACTGATTCTCGTCGTACTTAAAGTACTTCATCCGATAGAATCGCAGGCCAGCCTTCGCAGCCGTCCTTAACACTTTTTCGGTCTGTGGATCATTCGGGTCGTTGATGTCAGTCGTCATCACGGTGATGTCAACGTTGTGCTTCCGCAGCGTTTCAACAAATTTCGGCAGCTGATCGGGAACAGCGTCGGGTTCGATATGCCCACCAGCACGAATCGGTGCTTCGATGCCGTTGAATCCAAGCTCGGCAATCTTCGCACCAAGCTGATCAGCAGTCAGGGAATTGAAGGGTTTCGTAAAGACGCACAGCGAATTGGGAGACTTGCCTTCGTCGGCAAAGGTGGTTGTGGTCATGGACGACAAGGCGACGGCAGCAGCGGAAGCGGTTAGAAACTCACGGCGTGTGGGCATGACTGAGACTCCGGTGAAGGTGAAGGTGAAGGTGAACGACATCGTCGTTCCGGCAGCTCGCCAGCTACGACCCGCGTGAAGGATCCTTCTGGCAAATCCTGGCCGCTGTTGAAATGCGGATCAGCAGGACACCCAGTCTCGCCAAACCCAGCGAGCCAAAAATCAAGACCCCGGCTTCCACGATTCGTGGAGCCTCCGGATCAGCCACCATATTGACACCCTCACGCAGCAGTCCCAACGCGATGACAACCAGTACCCAGCCAAGAATCTCTCGTATCCAGAAGAACATATCAGTTAGGCTTTCTCATCAATAGTCAGTGGAGCATCGTCGACGGACGCGTCTCCTGTTGCGGGTTCCATCGAACGCGTTCCGCTTCGGCGGGATTTGATTCTCCGTTTGACGACCATCCTGAAGTCGCGATGAATCCAACTCAGAAAAGTGCTCCGCAGATAGATTCCGGCCTGCGAACGCGACAGGCTTCGCCACACGAGCTCGTTGATCGCGATCCATGAGACGAAGGCAACGCTAAACAGTTTCAGTCCCAGAATGATTAAACGATATCCCGAGGGGTTCAATCCGACTTCTCTGATCGTGTTCGGCAGCAGCGGTACGGAAGCCAACAGCCAGGACGCCGCGACGGCGCAGAACGTCACAACTCCGGCCGCCATCACCAACTGCAGCAGAATTTTTCGCAGGTTGCGGATGATCAGCTGCACATTTGCCGACTCAGGTTTTCGGAAGGTTGAAAGCAAAGTGCCGAGGGACGAAATCACAGATTGATTGTCTCGCTCCTGCAGCGTTCGGTAGCGACTGACCATAACAATTAGCGCTACGGCAAGAAACAGCCATGGAAAGCTGGCTGCGCTGGCGTCCATTGGCCGCTGCGGTGCTTCTGCAAAAAACGCGTGCAGCTGCAGGATGCACAGGAATATCGCCCCCGTCCACCGTTTCAACGTCAGCAGCAGCAATGCCATAAGAATCAGTGTCACCGGCAGTCGAATTTCCACGCGAGGAAACAACGTCCACTGCAACAGAAAACAGAACGCGAGTGTCAGCAGAAAATAGATCAACTGCCAGAATCGCGGCACCGTCGGTCCATGATCAGCTACAGCAACCGCTTGAGATTGGGCAACACCGTCAGACATCTAACGTGCCCTCGCGGTTGAGACGCGGCCGCTGCGAGCCAATTGAGTTTCTGACAGGATCATTCGAATGGCCTGCTCTTCACCGGACAACGTCATCGAAGCGCCGATTCTTCGCAGTGACCGCTGCAGACGCGACGCAAGTTCTTTTGTGCGCAAGTCCTCCGCGACGGCCAGCAGCATTTCCGCGGTTGGTTTTTCGTGCAGGTACAGGGGCGTTGATTGCGGCCGACGAAATGTCGGTGTTGGGCAAACCACAACAACGCGATGATGCCGCGCCAGTGCCAACTTTAATGCGGGCATCAGGTAACTGATGTTCGTTGCGCACTCCAGTAAATTCGCCATGATCACGTACACTTCATTGTCGCGTGACATCGAGACGGATTCGGAAATGGCTTTGCTTAACATTTGCGTCGTTGCCATCGCATCATGAAAACCACGACTTCGTGTCTTAATCAAAGGGTCCATCCACGACACCCCGGCCTCTGCAAGGAATCGTTGTGCATAGGTTGCCATCATGTTGTCGTCGTGAACCAGCTCCAGCACTTGAATCGGCTGCAGCGAATAGACTTCTGCCAGCACTGAAGCGATCTTGGTTCTTTGAAACAGTCTGCTTCGGTTCCATGGTAATATGGGAAGAAACGTGAACGGAACAAGATTGACACGCGGCTCCAGCAGTTCCGGATAGCGTTCGCCGCACAGTCGCATTGTTGCGGTCATCAGCGGTTCCGACAGACGCTGCTGCGGCGCCGGAGGATTCACGGCGAACTCCGCCAGTCCATCCAGCAGTCGATAGAACCCGCGTTCGCCACCACTGGGGGCCAGACGTTTCGAGCCGCGTTCGTCGAACAGCACAGCACCGACCGGGTCGCCGACGGAGATTGCCGCACGCGCTACGCTGCCAGCCACGTAAAGTGACTGGTCCAGCAAACGCTGACCGAATCCACCGATCCGCGTGCTGATACAACCGTCCAGGAACAACACGACTCGCACCGGAACTTCCGATTCGTACTGCCGCGTCATTAACATGTCGCGGCGAGCGGAAACTTTCCAGGCGATGGATTTCGGGGGATCGCCCGTTGCGTATTCCCGAAGCTCCAGTAATTCAGACCCCATCCCGGATCGTTGCAGACGATGAATTCCATGCTGTGGCAGCGAGTTGATGCGTTTGGTGATCGGCTGCGATTCATTCACATTGGCGTACGACGGCAAAACTCGAAAACGATGTTCGGCTGGCACAAACCGTTGCGTTACAAAGAAGCCCTGCTGATCCTTCAGCGTCAGTCGAAAACCAGACAGCATGGCTTCGCCGGCGCCGCGGACACGTGCTTCGTAAGAGAATTTTATTTGGTTGGTACGTGTCAGCAGCTCGTATTCGTTGCTACCGGATTCGATCGCGAAGTTCTCAGGCAGGCAGTCCCGAAGGCTCAGTAACGGGCCGGTGCCGACACCATCGATCGTCACGACCACATCGACAGAGACCTTGCGACCGGCAAACAGCGTGCCGCCGTCGGTTCTGCCGGCAACAGTGCGTTGAATCCGCAGTCGCGGCAGCTCAATCCACACGCGCCAATAGAATGCGAGCCATTCAACAAACACCCACACCAAAACCGTCAAAGACAGCCAGGCCAGCGTTTCTCTGTTGTTATAGACGCCAATGCCGATTCCGATCAGGGCCATCAACGTCAGCAATGCACCGCGAGCTGTCATCTAACGCCGCTCCTGCAGAACAGGGACTGCTTCGATTAATTCGCGAATGACTTCCCCAATCGTGCGGCCATCCATCTCCGCTTCCGGACGGATGATCAGGCGATGAGCCAGCACGGGAACACTGACCTTCTGAATGTCTTCGTGAGTCAAATAATCACGACCACTGAGCAGTGCATGAGCGCGGCCGGCTTTCATAAGATTGATGGAAGCTCGCGGACTGGCCCCCAGCACGAGGTCCGGATGTTGCCGACTCTTGCGCGACAGGTCGATGATGTATTCCTGAATCTCTCGCGTGCCAAACACGGAATCAAGCTGACGCTGAATGCCTATGATTTCTGCGGCGTCCGTAATCGCCGTCGGAATCACTGTCGTGCGGCTGTGTAGATCGAGCATGTCAATTTCCTGCTGCCGTTGCGGATAGCCGACATCGATGCGGAATAAAAAGCGGTCCAGCTGAGCCTCCGGCAGACGGTAAACTCCCTCTTGTTCGATCGGATTCTGCGTCGCCAGTACCATAAAGGGCTCCGGCAATGGCAGCGTTTTGCCTTCGATTGTGACCTGCCGTTCCTGCATCGCTTCCAGCAGCGCCGATTGTGTCCGCGCGGGAGCTCGATTTAACTCATCCGCCAGCAGCAGCTGACAAAAGATCGGGCCTTTGCGAAGCACGAAGTCGCTGGTATTACGATCCAGTACCTGAGTCCCCGTCACGTCAGACGGCAGCAGGTCCGGAGTGAACTGAACACGTTCGTAATCAATCCCAAGGACAGACGAAAACGTGCGGCAGAGTGTGGTTTTGGCGGTGCCAGGCACGCCTTCCAGAAGCACGTGTCCACCGGCCATCAGCGCCATCAGCAACTGGTCAGTGACATGATCCATGCCGACGACAACCTGGCCGACGGCCTTCAAAGTTCGGGCTCGAAGTGAATTAACCTGATCGGGAAGTGTAGTACTATTGAATGCAGACACAGACTAGGGTTTCTGGTTGATGGCGGGATGTTATGAGGAATGAGAGCGTAAGATGATGCTGGACTGCCAAGGTGCCTACGGCAACTAAACCTCAATCTGCAGCGCACCCTGTTGATGAAGTGTTCTGATGGATTGAATGTCTTGCCCGAGTGATTCGAAACGTCGTCGCGAAACATGAATCGTTCGAGTATTCAGGGCAAGGTCCAGCACCTCTGCCACTTGTTTTGGAGTGATCTGTTCCCCTCGCACCGTGCTGGATGAAGCGACGCCGTGCTGCAGTTTCTGATGCCAAACGACCGAATCCTCCGAACCCGTTAGCTCCCGACAAAGTGCTCGGGCCAACATGCTGGCCGCTTGTCCAAATTCCGCGGCTTCGATCCTGCGATCTGCGGTTAATGCGTGAGCAGATTTCATTGCGCGAGTGGGCATCGCAGCGTGAAGTCCATTTCTGGCAGCAAACATCGCCCACAGCCCAAACAGGGAAGCAGCGGCAATCAGCGTCAGGTACACATAGCGTTTGTAATGTCGAACGCTCATGTTGCGCGGCTGATTGGCCAGTACTTCGTTAACTAGATTCGATTCCTGCACATTTTGGATGATCGAGTTCCACAACTTCGGATTCATCGGATCAACGTCGGGCAGGTTTTCTGGCAACGGTGGCTGAAAGTCAGGGTTCGAAGACGGGCTTTGCTGATAGCTTTGCAGCGCGGCTCCATCAGCGATGAAACACAACTGGGTCTTGTTACCGGCGCACAACAACTTACTGAGGTTGATTGCCAGAATTGCATTGTCGCCGTGCCACAGCATGCCATTCGTAAATAAACTCTGGTCGGCCGCCAGGAAGATACTTCCATTGGCCGCAGTCACAGTTTCCGAAATCTGCACCTCAACCAATATTGGCTCTGTCGACGTATTCTCAGGCTGACAATTTTGAGGCAGACGAGCGATCACATCCCAAACCGGCTTGAACCACCGAGGCTTGCCAAGCGATCCCGAACGATTGACGACCAATGATCCGACGCCGTCCATCAACGGATGCGCCTCATCGAGATTAGTGATTATCAAGCAGTCCGAATGACCTTGATAGCGATCGGCTGCGTCAGTTGTGTGAACCGGCCCCGCTCGAAATTCCGCCAGCCGGCCAGCAGAATATTCAGAGTCACAGGCGATCAGCACCGTGCCTCCCCCTTCGCAAAATGTTTCCACCGCTCGTGGGGGAATAATCCCTGTCAGGTCACCCAACACGACGATGACCGACTGCTGCGGATTCGCCAGAATATCCTGCAGATTAGTCGACGATTGCAGGTTGTTTTGTTCCAGCAGCATCTGAAACAATTCAAAGTGGAAGTGCCATTCCGGATCCGCGGCTGCGGCCAGGTCCTGGGCACGGACTGGTGTCAGTCCTGCACAAAAAACAATTGTCAGGGACAGCAGCCATGCCAGACAGACGCGATGCGTGTTGCTAATTCGCTGAACGGCCTGATTCATCGTTCCTCGCACAACTGAAGTGCTCGACGTGCTTCCAGAATTTGTTCGGGCGTGAAATCCTGACCGTCCGGCAGATAGCGGGCGCATTCGTAGAGCTCAGCCAGCACACTCACCTGATAGGTTTTCTCCGGTGACTGTTCAACGATCTCCTGTGTGACCATTTGATGCGTCCACCAGGCCTGGGTCTTCCGTACGGGCTTCAAAGCCATGCTGTGGAATGCTTCTACAACGTCCGCTTTGTTACGAATCTCGGCGCTGCTGATTGTCCGCTGAGCCGACAGTCCTAATCTGGTGACGTCCAGTAAACCGGTTCGCCAGGCTATCAGCCCCGCAATCAGTGCAACCAACAGCAACGGAATCACGATACGACCAAACGACATCGGTGACGACATTTCGGAGGACGAGGGTGCCGCTGCAGTGGGCGGTTCCGGAGCGGACAGATCCGAAATCAACTCGTTAGCTACGTCTTTAAAACCGCCCAGCATCGATTCTGATTTTTGAGGCGGAGGCATGCGACTTGAACTCCGCGGCTCGGAGTCTCCGTTGCCCGTGTCTCCGCCGAATTTGATGTCACCGTCCTTGACCATTTCGAACACGTCTTTGCGAATTCCATCTATCGCCTTCATCAGCGATGATGACATTTCCCCTGCACCGGACTGTGCCGGGTCGCCGCTCTGGATGGCTCTCGCCTGTTCTTCTTTCGCCTGCTTCCGAGCGTCAGCATAGATACTTTTCAGCGTGGCCTTCAGCCCTTTGTCTCGCAACGTTTCACTGGTTTGCTCCTGCTTTCTGCGGACTTTCTGCCGCGCGGCTTCGGTTGCGGCACCTTCAGTCGCCGCATTTGGTGAGTCTGATTTTTCTGACTTCCCTGATGGTGAGGAGTCCGGTGGGACGACTCCCTGCATCTGCTCCAGGAATTCCTGGACAGACAGTTTGTCACCGCGACGACCGGACGCCTGACCAGATTGCGGTTGCCGACCGGGCGAAACCCCAGAACCTGTTGCCCCCAAGGGTGTGTCTGTGTCCGATGGGTTGCCGCCTGTTGAATCACGTTGCTGTTTAATCAGATCCTGCAACAGCTTGTCCCAACCCTCTGGCGTCTCCGGCATCGTTTGCGGTGCGCCAGGAGCGGACGGTCGATTCGAGCTGTCAGCAGGTTGCGACGGAAACGGTTCGTTTGGTCGGGCGCCACCAGACTGAGAACGTTCGATGTTGTCTGGCGGATTCGAATTGGGCCGGGAAGAATTCGGGTTTGCGTTGTTCCATAGTTCCGCCAGCTTCTTCAGTGCGTCGGAACGCCCTGGCGAAGCGGGCGGCTGGGCATCGGCGATCACTTCGGGCGGCTGTAGTGGCTGAGGATTCCGGGGGTCTCGGCGACGATTCGCCGGACGCATGGATGAATCCAGATTCTGCTGACCAGTATTCGGCGGCAGCGGCAATCGAGATCCGCCGAGACCGTCGCTCTGCGGCAACTGACCATCACGTTTGAATTGTTTCAGCATCTCCTGAACCTGGCGTTTCAGCTGCGGATCAGAATTCACCTGCTCGATCAGTTCCGGAGGAATGTCTTCCGCACGCATCCCTTCAGGGACCACGCCACCAAACTGCTCAAACATCCTTTTCAGATTCTGCAGCTGTTCTGGCTTAAGCGACTTTGCCTTCTCAGAAGAGCTGTCCGGTTGCTTGCCGCCCAGCATTGACTGCAACTGCTTCAACAGAAACATTTGCTGCTGGAGGTCGGCCGAGCCATTCCTGGGGAGTTCCAGTACTCTGTGCGCCGGGGTTTCCGTTGGTGCCTGAGCCTGCAACGGATTGATGGCAACCAGCATCAAAGTCATGCACACCATGGCGCGCAGAATTCTTCGACAGTCGCATGATTGCATGATTTGTCAGCCTGCATGAAGTGGCAGCGGTTTCCAGAGCGTCAGACTCAGCATTATCGCAATGATACCGCGTAAGGGAAAGCTTTGGCATCGCATTTTTTTCCCGAAGCATCGACGTCCGAGTGCTGAAGATTACAACCATTTCGGAAGTTATTTGCAGATCGCGCTGCGAGCAGTCTCCACCACCGGAGTGAGGCCGGCGCGGTCAGGGGAGACGTTCGGTCAGGAGCGTGCGGGGCAGGAGACCGC
>CALFOL010000555.1 GCA_937919915.1 uncultured Planctomycetaceae bacterium | reverse complement strand
CAGGGCGATCAGAAGAACGGTGAGGATGACGAATCACCGGCCGCCGCGAAATCAGACATGCCGTCTAAGCTTCGGCAATCTGATCCCGATACCGTCGACGTACTGCCTGCCGCAACGCCAGCGACATTTGATTCTCTTGAGTCGCTCGAACAAGTCGCCTTAGTGCAGAGCCCAGCACTGCGACGACTCATTCAGGAGTATCAGGCGGCTCGCGCGAAAGTTCAGTATGTCGATGGACTGCCCGATCCAACTTTCGGTGCCAACGTGTTTGCATCACCGATCGAAACGGCGGCCGGGTCGCAGCGGGCGAATCTGATGGTCGCTCAGATGTTGCCGTGGTTGCCGCGACTGGATGCTCAGGCTCAGCAGGCGTGCCTTGAGGCGATGGCTTTGCAGCAGGTGCATGCCGCCGAGCGACTGAAGATCGTTGGCGAGGTGCGGGCGATGTGGTACCGATTATACCTGATCGGAAAACAGATTGAGACGTACGAAGCTAATCAGGAACTCCTCGAATCCCTGATCGAAGTGGCAAACGCCCGCGTCTCGACCGGCAAGGCAACTCAGGGTGACGTACTGGTTGGGACGCTGGAATACAGCAAGCTGGAAGAACAACTGGTCACGTTCCGCCAGCAACAGGTTTCGACGGTTTCAGAAATCAACCGCCTGCTGGGACGACACGCAGAAATTTCCATCAGCGGTCCACACACGCTGGAAGTGACACTTCCCGACTGGTCTCACCCCATGTTGCGTGAGTTCGCGTCGCAGAACCAACCGGACATCATCGCTGCGCGGATTCGCACTCAGGCGACACGCTGGGGCGTCGAAGTCGCGCAACTGCAACGCCGTCCTGACTTTTCGGTCAACGCTTCATGGTTCGCTATCGACAGCAATCGCCCGGCGTCAACCGTGGTGGATGTCGGACAGGATGCGTGGTCCGTTGGCGCTTCGGTTAGCATTCCGTTGTGGGAGCGCAAATACGACGCGATTGAACAGGAAGCACGCTGGAAACATGCGGCGTCTCATGCATCGGTTGATGAATCAATGCAACGATATGACGCGGTGCTGCGTGACCTGTGGGAACAGGCGAAAGCTGCGGACGAAACAGCGAACCTTTACAAAGCCACGATTCTTCCTCAGGCAAAAGACACGCTGGCAGCGGATCAGCAGTCTTACGCCAATGGGACCGTGGATTTCGATCGAGTCATCGGAGACTTTCGAAATCTGCTGACGCTGGAGCTCGGATATCACCGAGCCATCGGGCAACTGGCGACGGCGCTGGCACGAATTCGACAGGCAACCGGGACGGAATTGAGCGGAAGCTGAAGCGATTCCACGAAGTTCACAATACTGTCTGGACAGCCATGCCCCCTCTACGGACAATAGCGACCCCGCTATTCGCCGTGGACGCCTCCAGAGCCCCAGAATGTTTTCAAACGGAATCACAAAGACGATCACAATGCTGTCGGCAGCCATATTGCTGTTCACACAGTCGTTGGTGACGATTCCGAACGCCTGCATCTGTACGCCGGCGGCCGCAGAAAGTGATGTCGGCGCCAAAGCTGATGCTGAGCAGAACTGCTGTTCTTCAGCCAGTGCCGCAAGCGGAGAGTGCTGTTGTCGTCAGGCACCAAAAGCACGGGATTGCGGCTGCAGTGAAGAACCGGTTGTTCCTGGCGCCCGCAACGATCACGTGCAAAGATTGACTGACATTGCGGCGGCGTCACACAGCGCGACTGAGATGTCCAGCGGTTTGGGCCCGCGGCATGTGCTGCAGATTGTCGCGTCAACACCCCCGAAGCCTTCGGTTTCTGTGCGGGTGCGCTGTTGTATCTGGCAGACGTAGAGTCGCTCAGGCCCCTTCGTGCGATTGCGATCAGCAATTCCGGTAGCGAAAGTCAGCAAGACTTTCGGCGCAATCGGGAGCTCTGGCCCCGCCAATTGATTTAACCGCCCCCGACCTTGCGTCGGGGCTTCACGGCGCCTTTGCATTACCAATTTCCAGTGTTGGTAACGCACAGGTCCTGGAAGTCCCTGAGGCAAGCTCAGGGGGACTATGTCAACAAGTCGTTGACAGGTTACGCCACAAGCAACCCTTCGTTGCCAAGGTAGAACAGACTTCCAGTCCGCTGCCATTGTCGGAGGCATACATGCCGCTCACTCAGATTTCCAAGGTGATATCATGACGCAAAAACAGCAGGACAACGAGAGCCTCCATGCTCCGAGACCGCGTACGATTCGGTGGTCGCTGAATCGATTTCTCACGCCACTACTGGTGCTTGGCGCTGGTCTGGTTGTGATTTTTGGTGTTGGAATTGCGCAGAAGGCTGGCTGGATATCGGCGGGCGGAGCAACTCCGAAAGTTTCCAATACGAGTACCGCGCAGGTCCACACCTGTCCGATGCATCCGCAAATTCGTCAGCCGGGACCGGGGCGATGTCCGATTTGTGGAATGCCGCTCGTTCCCGCAACAGCGTCAGGGGGCGAGGAACTCGATGAATTTTCAATCAAAATCGAACCGGCCCAGCGGCGTCTGGCAAACATTCAAGTCACACCGTCGGTTCGGGAACCCGTCTTCGCGACCATTCGCACGGTCGGAGCCATCGCGATCGACGAAAGCCGCATGGCAACCATCGCATCGTACATTGATGGCCGCATCGAACGTTTGTTCGCTGACTACACGGGTGTTGTCGTGAGTAAAGGCGATCACCTCGCGGTGGTCTATAGCCCGGAACTGTACGCAGCGCAGGTGGAGTATCTGGAAAGTCGAAAATCGTTTTCGAATACGTCATCGACACTGGAGGCGGTTCGGCAGGCACAGCAAAAACTGGTGGCAAGTTCCCGCCATAAGCTCGTGGAACTTGGCCTTCGCGAGGACCAGATCAAAACGCTGGAATCCACCGAAAAAGCGGAGTCGCGACTGACGATCTACGCTCCGACGGGCGGCACGGTGATTGAGAAGGTGGCCGTCGAAGGCAAGTACATCAAAGCGGGGGAACCCATTTACCGCATCGCCGATCTGTCGACCGTCTGGCTGATGCTGGAGCTGTTTCCGGAAGATGCGGCTCGAATTCGTTTTGGACAACGAGTGGAAGCGGAAGTTCAGTCGCGACATGGGGAAGTCTTCAAGGGGCGAGTTGCGTTTATCGCACCGACCGTTGATCCTCAAAAGCGAACTGTTGGAATCCGTGTGGAATTTCTTAACACGGCGGGAACTCTGCGTCCCGGCGATTATGCCAACGCGACCATCACGTTGCCGATTGGGCAGCTGGGTGAAGTTTATGACGCCGACCTTGCGGGGCGCTGGATCAGCCCCATGCACCCGCAGATCATCAGCGACGACCCGGGGCAATGTCCGATCTGCGGAATGGATCTGGTGTCGACGTCCCGCTACGGTTACTCGGAAACTCCCGTCGAACAACCGTCGTCGCTGTACGTGCCGCGGTCTGCCGTTCTGATGGCCGGAAGCAACAGCGTGCTTTATGTGGAAGCCGAACCGGGGCGTTTCGAGATTCGTTCGATCGTGATGGGGCCGATTTTGAACGATAAGGTGATCATTCTTGCTGGCTTGAAGGAAGGTGAGAATGTCGCCACCGCCGGGAACTTCCTGATCGATTCGCAAATGCAGCTTGCCGGCAAACCCAGCCTGATTGATCCGACGCGGGCGATCGTCGAGCAACTGGAACGAAAGGTGCCGCTGGAATTCTCCGATATCAAAGTCGCCAGCATAGGTGGCGAAGCGGGTGAGATACTGGAGGAACTCTTTGCGGCCTACTTCCGGATTCAGAAGGCGCTGGCGGCAGATACGAAACCGACGGAAACAGACGCAACTTCGCTTCACAAGAACGCAGTTTCGCTACAACAGAATTCTGAACTTCCTCCAGCTGCTGTTGCTCAGTTCAATGTCATCGCAAAGCACAGCGAACATCTGCGTCACATGGAGCTTGAGAAAGCTCGTCACGATGCGTTTCGGCCAATCAGTCATGCAATCGTTTCACTGTCCACATTGGTGCGGGGAGACGCAGCGACGACACAGTTTCATCACGTATTTTGTCCCATGGTGAAAGGCGGTTCGGGCGACTGGCTACAGGACAGCGGCGGAGTCCTCAATCCGTACTGGGGCAGCGGAATGCTGCATTGCGGTGAAGATGTGAGAACGTTCCCACTGAGCGGCGGCCCCACGCCTTCGACTGAACATGATCACGATCACGATCACGGTGATGCCTCCGTTCCGAAACACACAACGGCGGAGGATGCAAGATGATCAAATGGATAATCTCATTCTGCGTGCGCGAACGTCTGATCGTGCTGCTGGCCGCGGCGGTCCTGATCGTTTGCGGAATCTGGTCGGCGAAGACGGTTCCGATCAATGCGATTCCCAACGTCGGTGACAATCAGGTGATCGTGCTGACGGCATGGCCGGGGCGTTCGCCGAAAGACGTCGAAGATCAGATCACGTATCCGTTGTCTGTGAAACTGCTGGCGGTTCCTCGAGCCGAAAGTGTTCGCGGCCGAAGCATGTTTGGGTACAGTTTTGTTCAGGTGACGTTTGAAGATTCTGTTGACTTCTACTGGGCGCGGTCACGAGTCGCTGAGCAGCTGGGGACTGCTTCGGCAGCTCTACCGGAAGGCGTGGTGCCAACGCTTGGCCCGGATGCGACGGGACTGGGACAAATTTTCTACTACGTTCTGGAACCACCGCCAGGGATGAATCTGGCAGACCTGCGCAGTCTTCAGGATTACGTCGTGAAGTACGATCTGCAGTCCGTCGAGGGTGTCAGTGAGGTGGCCAGTGTGGGCGGATATGTCCGCCAGTATCAAATCGAAGTCGACCCGGACAAGCTGCGATTTCACAACATAACGCTGGAACAGATGATTAAGGCCGTGCGCGATTCCAGCATCGACGTCGGTGCGAAGACGGTCGAATCCGGGGGCATGGAGTACATCATTCGTGGCCGAGGCTTTATTGGGTCAGAACAGGATCCGGTGCAGGCCATGCGCGACGTGGAAGACACGGTGGTGCTGTCGCGCGACGGCGTTCCCGTCCGCGTTCGAGACGTCAGCCATGTTCAGCTGGGTCCGGAATTTCGACGCGGGGCGATCGACCTGAACGGTTCTGAAGCGGTGGGCGGAGTCGTCGTCATGCGCTTCGGCGAGAATCCCCGCGAAGTGATTGCCCGCATTCGTGAGAAAATCGCTCAGATTGAACCGAGCCTGAAGGGCGTTCGCGTTCACGCGGTGTATGACCGCACCGGTCTGATCGATGAGACCGTCGGGACCCTGACGGGCGCGCTGCGGGAAGAGCTTGTGATCACGCTGATTGTCGTCATGCTGTTCCTGCTGCATGTTCGGGCGAGCATTGTCGTGGCGATCACGATGCCCTTGTGTGTGCTGATGTCGTTTATCGGAATGAAGATCTTTGGAATTGATGCCAACATCATGTCGCTGGCGGGGATCGCGATTGCCGTCGGCGAAGTGGCCGATCTGGGAATCATTATCTCCGAAAATGTCTATCAGCATCTGGTCGAATGGGAACGCACGCCCGAACCGCGTAAGGAACGAGAAGATGTTGTGATCGAAGCGACCACAGAAGTGGCTTCCGCCGTGCTGACGGGGGTGTCGACAACGATCATCAGCTTTCTGCCGATCTTCTTTCTGACGGGACGTGATTACCGTCTGTTCGCACCGCTGGCATGGACCAAGACCTTTGCCATGGTATCGGCGATTCTGGTCGCACTGCTGTTGGTGCCGTTGCTGTGTCGACTGCTGTTGCGAACCTCGCAGTGGAGACTCTGGCTGAGTATCACAGCCACTGGCTTGGCCTCCATCGGAAGTTTCAGCGCTGTGTTAGTCGGCTGGGATTATGGTCTGGCAGATCATCTGCCGCTTGGGAAATGGCCGGCGGCTATCGCAGCCACTCTGTTGATGGGCGGCATCGTGTGGATGCTGACGCGAGAGCGACTACGCCCCATCGAAGAAATCCCAACCAGCCGACTGATTCTCTTCATTTACACGCCTCTGTTGAAGTTCTTTCTGCGCCGCAAGCTGGTCTTCATGGCCGCACCAGCGCTGATCATGGTCTTGGGGCTGGGAGCGTGGATCGGACTGCCGACGGTGCTGCGGCCGTTTGAAAGTGTGTCCCGCATGTTGGGAGCGGAACCGCACGAGTTTCCCGGCTATGTGCAACTCAAGCACACGCTTCCCGGTTTGCGAACGGACGACTGGATCGCTTTGGATGAAGGCAGTTGGTTTTACATGCCGACGCTGTATCCGGCTGCCAGTTTCAGCGAAGCCATGCAGGTGTTGCAGACTCAGGATGCGCTCATCAAGCAGATCCCGGAAGTGGAAAACGTTTTGGGGAAAATTGGCCGCGTCGAATCTGCGCTCGACCCGGCTCCGGCCGCGATGATTGAAACGTACGTCATGCTGAAACCCGTCGCAGAATGGCGGCCTGGAATCACCAGCGAGGCGATCTGGGCACAGATCAACGCCGTCGCCACATTACCCGGAGTGACTCCAGCGTCCCCGTTGCAGCCGATTGAAGGTCGCGTTGTGATGCTGCAAAGCGGGATCAAGGCACCGATGGCGATTCGAGTCTACGGCGACAGTCTGGCAGGACTCGCCGACGCCACGTTGCAGGTCGCGGAACAATTGCGCTCCATTCCGTACGTCAACGCAGCCACGGTGAATCCTGATATTGTGATGGGGAAACCTTATATCGAATTCAAAGTGAATCGAGATACCGCAGCGCGGTTCGGTATGTCCGCGATGATGGTCAATCAGATCATCGAAACAGCTCTGGGTGGAATGAACCTGACCAACACCGTGGAAGGACGTGAGCGATACGCGATACGCCTGCGTTACCAGCGTGACCTACGAGAACGCGTGGACGAACTGTCTCGCCTGCCTGTCGTGACTCCAACCGGCGAGGTGGTTCCTTTGGAACGACTGACCACGATGTCAACGACGTGGGGGCCCAGCGTCATCAACAGTGAAGATGCACGCCTGGTCGCTCACGTGTCGTTTTCCCCTTCGGGAGTCGCCGGTGATCTCGAAACCGTCGAAGGAGTTGAGCAGACGCTGCGATCGGCTCAGGAATCCGGTGCTCTGAATCTGCCGACGGGCTATTCGCTGCAGGCTGTTGGTTCGTTTCAGAATCAGATCGAAGCCAATCAACGTCTGCTGATCATTGTGCCGTTGGTTGTCCTGGTGAATCTGCTGTTGATCTATCTGGAATTTCGCAACCTGGCAATCGCTCTGATCATTTTTCTGCAGATCCCGGTGGCGTTTGCCGGAGGAATGATCGGTCTGGGCGTGATGGGTATCGAAATGAACACCGCAATATGGGTCGGGTTCATCGCTCTGTTTGGTATTTCCGTGGATGACGGCATCGTGATTGCCACCTACATGGAGCAGACGTTTCGCCGTCGGGCACTGAAGACGGTTCAGGATGTGCGTGACGCTACTGTGGAAGCCGGTCGCCGCCGCATCCGTCCCTGCCTGATGACAGCCTTCACAACTTTCGCCGCACTACTGCCCGTGATGATGGCAACCGGTCGTGGCGCCGATGTGGCACGAGCCATGGCGCTGCCTGTATTCTCCGGGATGTTCATCGAGCTGGTTTCACTGTTCGTTGTTCCGGTACTGTACTGTGCGTACATGGAGTCCCGGATGAATCTGGGTATCGCGGATGAGCATTGGCAGGCAACCCCGTGAAGGATTTGGAGTCGGAAAATTCCGGTAGAGCAGGCAAAATCTGTCACACAAATTTGATTGCGATTCCGTCCTTACAGGACCTAATCACGCACCGCTCCGACGCAAGCCTGAGAACCAATCTTTCGCAGCTCTTCACCTGATTCCACGGCATCTTCGCGAGTATCATGGCCATTGCGCAACGGTCTCTGATTCCGGACAAGAGCAGGCCTGCTCCGACGAAAGCTGCAATTCCGCTCAACGCAGGATGAACTGCCCAGCCGAGGGAAACTCCAATCACAACCAGCGAACCGGCCGCGATTCGGACCTGGCGTTCCAACGAAATCGTCTTCTTGCCACGGACAACGGGCAGTCCGAGATCGTCCCATGCAACCGTGCCGCCAGCGACATTGACGACGTTAATGTATCCCGCTGCGTGAAAGGCTTCGCATGCTTTCTTGCCGCGACTGTCCGACCGGCAGATCATGTATAGTGGTTCGTCATCGTCTTTGCGGCCGATAATCATTTGCTCCGCGTTAATTTCGTCGAGCGGAATGTTCTTCGCCCCCACGGCGTGTACTTCGCGGAACTCAGCGGGCGTCCGCACATCGATGAGATCGATGGCGTAGCCGGTGTCGAGCAGTCGCTGAATTTCAACAGGGTCGATTGTGCGAACCGTGGTCTTTGTGGTCATGATAGAGCTCCGGAGTGGTCTTTGTGGTAC
>CALFOL010000554.1 GCA_937919915.1 uncultured Planctomycetaceae bacterium | reverse complement strand
ATTCTGGCCGTCAAAGCGGCAGCAATCAGCGAAGACGACCGGCTGCTCCCGGCAATATGACTACATTTCCATGTCCTGCACCCCTCACGTCGAAACGGAGTTTCCCCGACGCTGGCGAATGTTCCTGTTATTAGAATTCAGGCAAGAACTGCCGGAGGCCGTCCAAATGGGTCACCGGGTCAGAGACTGAGTCGCCAGGCGCTCTCGAGTTTTGAAACACCATTCAAGTCGCTTTTGCGAATACAACTTAACAGGAACTCCGTCGTACGTGACGGCCCCTCCCGCACCGACCACAAACGACGCGGCGTACTCTGTAGAAATATTCTGAGCATAGATCGCTGCCAGCGACTCGGGATCAACAGCGTTGCGGCTTCTAAGGTCTTCTGAGACGTCGATTCCACCCACTGAGATTCCGAACAGGTGCTGGGACGTCTCACCCTGAAGAATAGAACTTGCATTCCGTTCACTCCGCAACGTCCCATCCAACTCAACCAACAGCGACTGCAGTCTTGCGAAGCGTTTGATGAGTTCAGTGATTTCGCTTTCCTGACCGACTCGCTCCAAATCACCGACCTCGCGTTTGCGAGCATAAACGTAATCAGCGACTGCCTGCCGCTTGATTCGTTCGTTCTCATTCTTAAATGCAGCGCGTCTGGCAAAGACAGCTCGCAAAAGTTCGGGCGAGTACATTCGCACAACAGTGCCCTTGTATCGCAGTCGGCCATCAGGCGACAGAACTTTTATGCTGCCGCCGGGCAGCGTTTCGGTGTTCAGGTGTTGAGCGACCTCCGGAAGTGCGAAGCCGGCATACAGACCGGCCAGAGTTTCCGGATCAACGCCCCGGCCTTCTTCGAGATCCTTAATTGCATCGATACCGCCAACGGAGACTGAAAAGAAATTGGTACCGATAATGGCTTTACGCTCGAAATTAATCGCCTGCAAAAAACCCTCAATATCCTGCATCACCAGCAAAGCGCGGCCGTACTGCGTTGTGGCTGTCGGAGAGAGTTCGACAACGGCCTCTTCATCCGGCACGTCCTGCGCATCGGCAGCCGGGGTTGCAAGCAGGCTGACAGCACCGGCGAGCATCATGTGTTGAAAGACGCGACGCGAATAGTGATTTGCGGAGAAGGAATCCATATTGCTGATAGCCTGGACAGAAGTTGACGCCAGAAAGCCACACCAGCATTATGATGCGACGCCGACGAATCGCAAGACGTAGTGCTCGAATTGGACCGCCTGCCTGCTGTCAGTGCCAGGTACAATTTCCGCAGGACTGCCTTTCCAGGCCATCAATATGTCGCGGACCGCCTGCAAGGCCGCTCTGCAACTGCCTACGTCAACTCGGACATTCCTAAGCCGCTTTGCGATCCGGAGTTTTTGTGTCCGTTTTTGCTGTCGCAGGAAACGCTACTGAGCGCGTTGCCTGAGTCGTTTGAGACGACTTGCCGGCAGGTCCAAAATGAAACGTGACAGCAGCAATAAGTCCGCAAACAGCAATTGCCGCGAAGCATCCGATGATGGCAAGTTGGTCGTCGGTAAAGTGCATAACAGTTCATCCAGGTGATGGTTTTCGGCTGATTTTGCAGGTGCCCATTTCGGTACATCCTGCAACTCAGTAATTCGACCGCCTTGTCAGATCAGCTGCAGTGGGCCTTAGCCGGAAGTCATGAAGTGGGGATTTCCTGGAGGCAATTACAAGGATCGCACCGCTCCTGAGACTTCGGTAAGCTGGGAACAGGCCCCCGAAACTCAACATCGAAGGTTTCGGCTGTACCGATAAAATCGTTTGTTACGACTGATCTGATTATGGTCGCCTTGCGGAAAATGACGATGAGTTCGATGAGGGCGTCTTTGCGCGAAGAGTGCGTCTACATGCCCAACCGTTGGGGGGAAGTCGTTAATGCTTCTGCCCGACAACCAGAGGAACACGTGACGGAATGCATTTTCCGGGACGTTGATGGATCGAAATCTATTTGCCGGTGGTCGTCCTCTAACGCGGGGCACCTCTGACAAAGCAGGGACGAGTATCATGGAAGAACTGATGAGTAATTCGAAATCCATCACCACATCTAACGGGATCATTTCCGCGAAATTTCGAGAGCGACTAACATCCGCTCTGCTGTCTGCGGCACTGATCGCAGGCAGTCAGGGGTGTTCCGGTCAGCACACTTCGGCACAGCAATCCGTACAGAAAGCCGTCGAACTGCAGGAAGCTGGCCAGTACCAGGATGCCATCGCTGCGCTGACGAATTGCCTAAACGCAGATCCTGACTCTGCAGAAGCTTATTACCAGCGAGGCCTGTGCTACGTCGCGCTGTCGGACCTGCCGCAGGCAATTTCAGATCTGGAGAAAGCCTGCGATCGGCAACCAACGTCAGACCACATATGTCGCGCCCTTGGGACCGCTTATGCCGGCGCAAAACGCAACGAAGAAGCACTGCAGTATTTGACGAATGCCGTCGAACTGAACAAGGAATCGGCAGCCGCGTTTTTTGATCGAGGCTGCCTGTTACAGGATCTGGGCCAGCAGGAATACGCGTTGGAAGATTTTCGTCGCGCCGCAGAACTCAACCCCAGGGACTCCGACACGTTGCTGCGATGTGCTGTCCTGGAATCTCAGCAGAACCCCGATACCGCGATGGAGCGATTCGCAGAGGCTTTGCAGGCAGATCGCCACAATCCCGAGGCATGGCTACAGCGAGGACTATTCCACGAAAAAACTGGAAGCCCACAACGCGCGTTGGGTGACTTTACTGTGGCCTGCCGACTTGCGTCTGAGGACCCAATGGCATGGAGCCACTGTGGCCGCGTGCTGACTGCACTCAATCGACGCGATGAAGCAATTCGCTGCCTCAGCCGTGCTGCCGAGCTTGATGTTGAGAACCAACAGATTCAGCAACAGCTGCAGATTGCTCGTCAGTCGGCAAAACAAACATCGGCAGTCGCCGACAACTCGACTAAGACATCACTGAATGTTTCGAGTGTCAGTTTACCTGAAATTCTGACTGACAATTCTGAGCCAGCCGAGGCGGTCGCGTTTCTGGCTTTCCCGTTTTCTCAGGACAATCAGCCCAACAGCGCGAACACAGCTCCAGCGGCAGCACCTTCATCCACGTCGGCAGAGCGGTTCGAAGCTTTTCCACTGGACGATGCGTCGCCGTCATCCGCACGGAACGTCGCTGCTCCCGAGGCAAAGACTGCTGACATTGGCTTTCCGTTGTTTCCGATTGAGAATGCCGACGAACCAGTTATCGCGGCCACCCCTGGCGCAGAAACGGTGATTGCTTCCAGCACGCCTGAACCGGACTCTGCCAACCCGTTTCCGGAGAACGCTCCGCAGCAATCGCCCGTCCAGGCAGTGGAACAGTCCGAATCGCAATTACCAGCTCCTGTTGACGCGGCGCCCACGGCCATGTTGAGCTTAACAGCAGCTGACAATGCCAATCCGTTTGCGGTCGCGCTGAAGGAGTCGTCTGGTGAAACATTGTTGCCTGTCGACGTCTCTCCGCAACCACCTGTCGCAGTTGAAGGCGTTACGACTTCCGACGACGACGAAGGCGTGGCTGGCGTAGTATCCGCTGAGAACATGCTGCAGAAAAACGCAACGACCAGCGAACAAGCAGTAGACACAGCGGCGCTCTATCTCCGCGCACTCCAGGCATACCGACAGGGCGATCGTACCGCCAGTATCGCAGCTTTCGAATTATTGCTGGACGCTGATCCGGATCATCTCGAAGGTCGCTTCCGATACGCCAACGTGCTTGCTGACACAGGCGATCCGGAAGAAGCATTGATCGTCTGTACTCCACTTGGGCGGAACGCCCCGAAAAACTCAGACTACGCGTGCTTCCGGGCTCAGTTGCTGACGAAACTGAAGAGCTACGACGAAGCCGCGATTGAATACACTCGCATGTTGTCGCTTGGATCCCGTCAAAACGAAGGCCTCACCGAGCGGGCAAAGGTCTATCTTGCGGCTGGTCGATGGGAAGACGCCACGAAAGATCTGACAGAACTGCTGCGGCAGAGTCCGAAGGATGTATTGTTACTGCAACAGCGAGCAAGAGCACAGGAACGCATGCAGTCGTGGCCTCTGGCGATTGCCGACTGGACCGAAATCGGGCTGATCGAAAGTGATAATGTCGAAGCAATGGAGGCTCGCGCCGACGCATTTCTGCAAGTCGGCGAAAACTCAGCGGCGATTTCCGACCTTGCCAGCATCCTCAGCTTTCAACCGGAAAACACACGCATTGCCACCAGACTGGCGCGTATGCATGCAAGCCTCGAACAATGGGCTCAGGTAGCCAGCGTTCTAACGCCGGTTATCGCGCGACAGGAAGCTGATAACTCATTAACCTTCCTGCGTGCCAAAGCGTTGGTGGAACTCGGCGACGAAACAGTCGCTCTGGGCGATCTGAATCAGGTCCTGTCAACAGAACCAGACCACACCGAAGCCCTGGCAATGCGCGCACAATTGCTGGCAGCTGCCGGAGACATGCGAGAAGCTCTGGAAGATCTTGACCATGCGACGGAAGTCAGTCCGGACAACATGGAACTGGTGCGATTGCGGGCTCGAATTCATGCCGATTCCGGTGACCGCAACGCCGCGATTGCAGATCTGACACGACTCATCAGTCAGAATCCAAACGAGACAACAGCACTGCTGACACGTGCGGAGATGTTTAAACTGATTGGCGACGATGACGGCGCGATGGCGGATGCTGACGCCATCCTGAGACGCGAGCCTTCGCATGCTCGGGCACTGATTCTGCGCGGTGACGGGCATTTCGCGAAACAACAATTCGACGTCGCTATGGCGGCCTACAATACCGTACTCGAAGACGACAACTCGGACGCGGAACTCCTGTGGCGTCGTTGCCAGTGTCGACTCAACGCGGGCCTGGAACTACTCGCCGCTCAGGATCTGGAAAGGATCATCGAACTCAATCCGACTCATCACGGTGCGCTTATGTCGCGAGCTCGCATGCAGGAAAGCAGCGGTGTCTTCGAGGGAGCGGCAAAGGATCTGTCGCGAGTGCTTGAGAATCGGCCGGACGTGGGCGAAGCCTGGGCGAGTCGGGGTTCGATTTACCACCGCACCGGCAGGTTCGAAGAGGCAATCCGTGATCTTAGCCGTGCCATTCTGTTGCAGCCGGATGCTTCTGAGCCGATTTATCGGCGCGGACTAGCTTATCATCAGCTCGGCGATTCAGACAAGGCCCTCGACGATCTGACAGTCGCCCTGAAACTTTCGCCAGCGAACCCGGACTATATCTTTTCACGGGGCAACATCTATGCTGCTCAGGGAAAGACGACGCAGGCGATCGCAGACTACGAAAAAGCGGTCAAATACAAACCAAGCCACGCCGCCGCCTGGTATAACCTTGGCAACCTCGTATTTGCACAGGAAGAATTTGAGAACGCGATCGATTGCTGGGACAAAGCGATCGCCATTCAACCAGGATTGTTTAGAGCGTACAACAATCGCGCCGCCGCCTGCGTCCAGTTGAGACGATACAAGCAGGCAATCGACGACTACGAAACAACGATCGAACTCAACCCTGGCTTTGCGCAAGCCCACGACAACTACGCGTTTCTGATGGCGACGGCTGAAGACCCTCAATACCACAACCCCACAACCGCTGTGCTGCATGCTCAGAAGGCGTGTGAACTCACAAATAATCAGGACTGGACGTACCTGAGTACGCTCGCAGCGGCCTATGCCGAAGCCGGTGACTACGTGAGCGCCAGGAAATGGCTGGTGGAATCACACAAGGTCGCTCCAGAAGCGGAACGAATGCAGCTTGTGCAGCTGTCGAAGATTTACGAATCCGAGATGGAAAACAACCGCGAGACAAAAGAAAACCCAGCGAAGCCAAAAATCCGTCTGTAGGCACGAATTGTGGGGCTGACGCGGCAACAGCGATGTGTCTGCATGGCTCTGAATCACGCTCAGCCAGTCAACTTCAGAAAACTCACTGTCGACTGCGCAATGACGGCGTGTTCAAGATGTCTGTACGTTCTTCGAGACCGTCGAACAGGTATTCAATTCCTCGCCGAAGTCTCACCAGGCAGAGACCGGGTTCTCCGTCCAACCCGACTGGATCCCCAGAGGTGCTGATTGAACACAACACCAACAGCATCCGACGGGTGAAACCGGCCCCACGTTTCTACCACTTTCAATAGAGGGGGACGGGAGCGAGTGGATGTAAGCAGTCGCTTATATGTTTTCGCACATAATAATCTTCGGATCATCCTTACCTGAATTACTGGGTGGTCATTCATTATGTACGATTATTTGTGGGCGGGTGCTTATGATGGCGTGGTGTCCCTCGACGTCTCGACCGATTGGGATGGCACACATGAATCGATCTTAGGTCAATTCATCCCGCAGAGTCTGGTAGAATTCCCGCAGGAGGCTCGGAGCAGTAATTGTGCCTCGCTCCATCTCCGACAGATATTCGTCCATCAGCGTGCTGTTCACAATCCCATCGTAGCGACTTTCAAGAGTGGCCAGCTGCTGCTTCTGTGCAGCGGATACAACCGCGTCACCAATGGCTGCATGTAAGTCATCGAGCTGCTGCCTGACCGCCAACGCTTCGCCCAGCGTCGCCAAAAACTGCATGCTGCGTTTTCTGTCTTCAGGCTCCGTCGATGCCTCTTGCGCAAGATTCTGAAATTCCTTCAATGCCTTCGTTGCACTGGGATTGTTACGCGTGAGTTGGTAGCACGCCAACTGGACTCGTGCCCACAGTGCCTCCTCCGAATCAGGATAGTAATCGAATACAGCACGCCAGGCGGCTTCGTTAAGTGGGTTCAGCAAGGCCGCGGCATATTGGCGAGCGGCCGTCGACTCTTCATGAAACCCGGACGGCTTCACCTGAAGTCTGACAGGGCGATTCAAACGACTTCCCGCAACAGCGCCCAGCAGGCAACAGAGCAACAGGCCGGTGACCACCATTTTCACTGATGGCAGTGAAGACCGCAACCAGGCCGAAAACGACGACGTATCAACAAAATCATTCCGCGTTGGTTGTGTGTCAAGTTCGCTCAGAGCCTGCTGCAGGTCTTCCGGGCTGGCGAAGCGATCCTCCGGTTTTTTTGCCATCATGCGATGAATGACACGGCACATTGCCGACGGCAGATCGCGCCGATGTTTTCCGAGTGGTGCGGGCTCATCTTTCAGATGCTGCACCGCCACACTGACGGAGTTTTTTCCGGGGAAGGGCGGTTCGCCCGCGAACATGTGATAACACGTGACACCGAACGCATATTGATCGGTACGAAAGTCAAGAGGTTCCCCCTGAATCTGTTCGGGGCTCATATACCATGGCGTCCCCATGGTTGTGCCGGCCTGAGTCAGATTCATTTTCTGAGTCGGTTCGTTCAGCTGTGCCAAACCAAAGTCGGTAACCTTAGCATCTTCCGCTCGAGTCAGCATGATGTTTTCAGGCTTGATATCACGATGGACGACACCGGATTCTGCCGCTGTCTTTAGTGCGGCGGCAACCTGCTTCATCCACTTCAGCCCCTTCGCAAAATCGGGCGGGCCGTTGCGTTTAAACCATTGGCTTAGATTCTGTCCCTGCACGTATTCCTGAACGATGTAGTGCAGATCGCCGTCTGAGCCGATCATGTAAACTTGTACGATGTTGGGATCGCTGAGCCCTCCCGCAGCACGGGCTTCCTGCTCAAATCGTTTCAGTAATGTATCGTTTTTGCCGTTAAGATAGTCTCCCGTCAGAATCTTGACGGCAACCGGTCTCTTCAAAGACACTTGTTCGGCCAGGTAAACTTCGGCCATGCCACCTGTGCCCAATAGCCTGATCAGCCGGAAGTCTCCCAGCGTTCGATTGATCAAACCGTTTGGGGCGGAATCGGCAGAGTTAGAAGCGGCGTGGGACATTCGCAGAGAACCAGCAATCAGGGCAGGGTGACAATTCATCGACAGCGGCATGTTATCACATATCAAACGCGATCTGTCAGCTCTGAAAAACAAGATCGCTATTCGGCGACGGATTCTTCTGACCATGCGTGCTCGTCGTCGTCGCGCCACGCTTGCGCCGCCTGCGGCACTTTCATCTCCCAAACAGACTCCAGGGGAGACGGCATTTCTTCACCCGGATGATCCAGCACCTCGACAGACGCCTTGGGAATTTCACGGTTCTTTAACAGAAGGATGCCAGGGCAAGGCACTTCACGGCCCTTAATCTGAACTGGAATCTGCGGCCATGACGCCGATGCTGTCAGGAATTCGTTTGAAGATTCACGACACAGAATCGTGTCGCCGAGGAGTGCGGGCCCAACGGACGGATGCCAATAAACAGGGACCGGGGCCTGTAGGACAAATTCGGATCCCGGCACCAACTGAACTTCGCTGGGACTACAACCGACAACATTCGCCTGATCAGCCAGTTGCCATTCAT
>CALFOL010000553.1 GCA_937919915.1 uncultured Planctomycetaceae bacterium | reverse complement strand
AGTTACTCGGCCACAAGGATGTGAGCACCACGATGATCTATTTGCACGTGATGAATAAACCGGGGTTGGCGGTGAAGAGTCCGGCGGATGGGATCTGAGGGAGAGAGTTGAGATTTGAAAGGATTGGCTTTTGGTGCGCGGACTTTTTGACCACGAAAGGCACGAAAGGCACGAAAGAGCGGCAGCGGGGGTTTTTGAACAGGAGGGAACGGAGGATGGTTTGCAAGCTGTTTGGTTGACCTGCTGCGGTTTACGTCATGAGTTTTCGCGGCGGTGTCCCAGAAAACCGCTGGCCGTATCGGCCAGGTTGTGGCGAAACGATTCAGTCTGGTCCAGCAGTGATGTCAACGTCTGGCTGTCCTGCTGAACGCTCTGGCATGTACTTTCCAGGTTAGGAAACAACCCGTGCAGCAGTCGTGATTCGGCCATTGATTGCGCGAACTGCTGCACGCGCTTCGTCAAACCGCTGCGGAGCTTCCAGGTAAACATTGTCACCAGGAAGCCTGACCAGATGACCAGGAAGATCAATGCCGGAATGTAGAAGTCGACCGTCAGCAGCGGTTTCGCTTCCGTCGCCGTGCCCACCATCGGTGCCAGAAACGAGGACCAGAAAAAGTTGTGACCGATGCGGCCGACGAGAAACAGGATGAAGGCCATGAACAACACTTCATAGCGAAATCGGGTGAACGGACTGCTGTTGATCATGGACAGTTCCTCAATGACCTCATCCCATGTTGAGGGGAAGTCGCATGATAATCATGCGAGTAGACGACGCGCTGCCGAGTGTCACATAAGCAGTCGCTTATATGTTTTCGCACATAATAACCTTCGGATCACCCTTACCTGAATCACCGGGTGGCCATTCATTATGTGCGATTATTTGCGGGCGGGTGCTTACAGCGCAAGAACAACGGGCTTTCGTTGAAAGCCCGCTGTTGGAATTACGTCATGCTTAGGTTGTGTGGCGATCTCGAACCGCAGACAAATTAATGACGCAATCCGGAATCTCTGTCAGGTCGACTAGTCCTTCCTGCTGCGACGACGTCGAAACAACGCCGGCGTGATGGCGGCCAGGCCAGACATCCAGCTGGCAGCAGATGCCTCTTCTTTTGTCCCTGCCAACTGAACACTGTCAGCGACAAGAACCGCAGCAGACTCTTCTGCCCAGATGGCATCGTCCCAGTTAGCCATCAAGTCGTCTGCTGAAGTCAACGCAACAGAGTCAGAAACTTCAGCAACGGTCTTCGCTTGTCTTACGACAAAGATCGTTTGCGGATCAGCAGGTCCTTCAGATCTGTCAACAACAGTCACCGGTGTCTGACTCACAGTCACTTGTTCCTGAACCAGAGCAGCCACGTCAGTCATGCTGATTCGTGTCAACATCGTCTCCGGCTGACCGCTGACACCCTGAACATCCGTCGATGCAACAGCGAAGGATGTCGGGGCACTCCATGGCCCCAGTGCTCCGGTCAAGCTGATCGCTCGTACCCAAACACGGTAATTGTCGACCGGAATACCAGCGTTGGCCGTGTAGGTCGTCGAAGTGATGTTGTCAACTCGAACAGTTGGCGTACCTGTTGTCGTCAGAGGGGCTACGTAGATTTCGTAACGAGCCGCAGACGCAACAGCTCCCCATGTGAACGTTGGAGTCCTTCCGTTGAGTGTCACGTTCCCCAGAACCGGAGCAACCAATGCCTGAGTCAGGGAGACAGACATAAACGATTGAGACGACAGGCTCCACGGCGTTGTGCGACCATCAATCGCTCGGGCTCGTACCCAAACACGATAGTCACCGATCGGCAACTGGTTAAAGGTGAAGGAATTACCACTGACGCCGGTTTCCCGAACGATTGGCGTTCCAATTGCTTCCGCCGCTGCCAGGTAAACTTCGTAGCTGGCAGCACCCTCGACAACAGACCAATTGATGGATGGTGTGGTGTCCGTCGTACTGACAGGCACAGTCAATGATGGGCGTCCACCAATATCAGACTGGTACACACTGCTCCATTGAGTCGTGGTAACTTTTCCTGTCGCATTTGTGGCGAAACCACGAACCCAGACACGATAGCGACCGTCTGGCACTGTGTCCGGGAACTGGAAGCTGTTTGTGGTGACCTGGTCGGCTGGATCAGTCAGGTTGTAAAGCACAACAGGAGTGTTGTTGCCCACATCATTCACCCACACCTGCCAGCGATCCACTCCTTCCTGAGCGTTCCAGGTAATTGTCGGCTGGTTGTTGAACGTGGATGTTCCAAAGCTGTTGATTACAGGAGGAGTCACGATCTCGAAGTCGTAGCTGCGACTCCACGCACTCGGTTCACCCGTACCGGTTTGAGCCTGAACCCAAACGCGATATTCACCAACCGGCAGTTTGTCCGGAGGTGTGAAGCTGGTTTCTTCGATATCGTCTATGACGTAGATATTACTGCCTTCGGTAACACTGTTCCACCAAACCCGGTACGTCTCGCCGTCCAGGGCACCTTCCCAACGGAACGTGGGCTGATCATTAACTGTCTTCCTGAACGGAGCCGCACCAATTCCACCGGATGGGCCAATCAATACCGGAGCAGTACCAACCAGGAAGACATGCACAGTGCTGAAGTCAGAAGCGACTGTTTCGGCAACATCGCCGAAGGCTCGCACGCGAGCTCGGTATTCACCGACGTCCAGCTGCTCAGCATTTGGCACGGTGTACTCTAACTCAGTGATTCCGCTGACTGTGAATTCAACAGTGTTTGTGGTCACGTTGAAGAGTTCCAGTTCGTGACTGACGGCACCGGTCACCGAATCCCACTGGATCGTTGGAGTCGTGTCGTAGATGGCCACGAATGGAGCGGTGATCTCCGGAGGTGTCGAAATCGTGACGATACCAGAGGCCACTGCAGTAACTGTTGCCGCAGTCGATGTTCCCGATGGTGGATTGATCGCGGTGATGGTGTAGCGATAGCGACCCAAAGGCAGTGGATCCTGCAACGTGACAGATGTTCCTGTCAGCGTTGTCCGCTGGAACACGACGACCTTGGTCAGATCGTCAATAACCTCAAGCGAATAGCTCTCAGCACCCGGAACGGCTTGCCATGAGAATGTCGGCGTTGAATCCGGCACTCGATTTGACACTGGTGCCAGAATTGTGGGAGCTGTGGAGACAGTGAAATCAGCCGTTTCGCTCCACAAGCCCGGCACGCTAAAGCCATCAATTGCCTGAACGCGAAGTTGGTACGCCGCAAGTGGCAGCGGTGTTGAGACCTGCAGTGAATTCGTCCCGACCAAATTTGTCCCGAGGGCAATAGTAACGCCGTCAGTGATGTTGATCAGTTCGACACGATAGGCCGACGTGCCAGGGATCGCCGTCCATGAAAGCAACGGCGTGCTGTCTGTGATCGTCCCGGAAGGACTTAGAATGATCGGTGGCGTGGTGACTCGGAACGTTCGCACAATACGCAG
>CALFOL010000552.1 GCA_937919915.1 uncultured Planctomycetaceae bacterium | reverse complement strand
CCGCTGCGTTTGCCCAAACCGCCGGGTGGTGCGTGACTGGCATCAACGAGCGTTCGCCGTGTGGATTTCGATCAACATGCCTGGCAGAAAGTTCTCGGTCAAGTCGTCCAGACTACGATCGTCGTGCACAGTAAATGTCATGCCGTGGTCGGTGGTCAGTGACTGAAGTTTCCGGATTGCCGTGACGCATCCGTATGCCAGAAAGACTCTACCGTTGGGCTTCACGTGATTCGGCAGGTTTGTGACCAACGACTTCATTAACTGAAAATCAGGATCGTAGAACGCGAAGTCCTCGACGCGTGTGGGGCTGCCAGGTTCCCAGGGCGGGTTCGATACGATCACATCAAAGCGTTCTTTGGGTCCGATCACGGACCACGCGTCGGGGGACTTCTGCGACACCTGACGAAGCTCAATACGCTTATCGAACTTTAGTTGTTTTGCATTGAACATGCAGTTGCGGATGGCCCACGGGTTGATATCGGTCGCAATAACCTTTGCCGCACCGGCCTGAGCACAGCACAGGGCGACAATCCCCGTCCCGGTACCAATCTCCAGCACGGACCTGCCTTTGACCAGATCCGTGGTCCGCAGCAATTGACGTAGACTCAGCGTATCGTTCGGTTCCCAGAATACATGATTGAACAAAGCGATCTCTTCTGGAAGGCCTTCGACAGCCGCCCAGTCGATGATTTCATGCGACAGCTTTTCTGGCTGAGCTGGTTCGGAGTCGTCGACTGATAACGCCGACTCCGGTTTGGGCGGTTCAGGAGTCGACGCACGGTCTGTTCGTCCGCAGCCAATGCTGATCGCCAGTAGCAACAGAAGTGTGACCTGACGTTGGGAAACGCAAATCAACTACTGCTTGCCTTCCGCGCGGTTTGACCACCATGGCAGGCCCACGCCGCCATCCATTGTCAATGTACTGCCTGTCATGTATGCCGCTTCGTCGCTGAGCGTAAAGCACACACCGTGAGCCATTTCTTCAGGTGTTCCCATGCGTTTCATAGGCAGCGAAGTCGCGCCTTGCTGGATGTCTTCTTCTGAAAAGAACTTCCGTTCGCCCGGCGTATCGATCCAGCCGGGATGAAACACGTTGACTCGAATCCCATCTCTAACCAGTTCAATGGCCGCAGTGCGCGCCATGTGATCGATGGCCGCTTTGGACATGTTGTACGCCATGGCCGTTGGAATTGGGATCACCGCGTGAGGCGAACTGACGACTGTGATCGCACCTCCCGTGCCTTGCTTTAACATCTGTTGCGCGGCGGCTCGCACACCAAAGAAGGCGCCCCACATCGTGACATCAATCGTACGTTTGAAGCCCGCCATATCTGCATTTGCCATAAGTTGGCGGTCGCTGTACACGGCATTGCTGACAAAACAGTCCAGATGTCCGAAAGCATCGACTGTCTGACGCACCATGTCTTCGACTGCCGCCTGATCGGACACATCGGCCGCAACAACCAACGCCTTTCGGCCAAGTGCTCGAACCTGTTCTGCCACGGCTTCCGCCTGATCCCGACTGCTGTGACAGTTGATTGTTACGTCGGCACCATGCCGAGCCAGTTCCAATACGACTGCGGCGCCGATGCCCTTAGACGAACCAGTGACCAGGGCGGCCTTACCTTCAAAATTCATTCTTGGCTACTTTCGAGTCATTAACTACAGCAAATTCAAGCACTGACCGCTGTGAAGCACGCGGCTTATTTGACGATATTTGGTTGTGATGCCAGAGTTTCGCTCGTGGTGACAGTGCACCCTGGACAGCGGCACAAGTTATACCGCATGGATACGGTCGCAAATCCCTCGGTCTGGGGCGTATTCTAGCGATTCTCGCACCCGAACAGCAAGAGTCGACTGGAAACGTTCATTCTGCTGCTGAGCGATAAATGGTTCGTCCACCGTCGATGGCAAGTCGACCAGAGGTCACGCGACGGATGGCCTCAGGGTAGGCGATTTTTTCCTGCTCAAAAACCAGATTCGCGACATCGTCGGCAGTACTACCGTCTGGAATATCAACATCGCGCTGCAGAACGATTGGACCGTGATCGTATTCGTTATCCGCGAAGTGCACGGTACAGCCACTGATCTTCGCCCCCCTGGCAATCACGCCTTCGTGGACATGTTGTCCGTACATTCCCTTGCCGCAAAACGCGGGGATCAGTGAGGGATGAATGTTCAGGACACGATTACAAAAATCGTCCGGAATTCGCAGCAGGCACAAATAGCCTGCCAGAATCACCAGGTCAACTTCCTCGGAACGCAATCGGCCAAACACATCGTCACTGAATTCCCGGGTACTGCTGAAGTCTCGCCGAATCACGGGCTGACAGTTCAGCCCTGCCGACCTCGCGCGGGTCACTCCTTTGCAATCGGCCTGGCTGCTGATAACCAGCGGGATTTCGGCCGTCAGCGAACCATTGTTGATGCAGTCCAGAAAATTCAGCAGCGTTGTTCCGCCGCCACTGATTAGAACTCCGAGGCGTACGGGACGACCATCGATTGCGGGCAGAATTTTCAAGGACGATACTTGTCTGTGGGAAGTCTTGTGGAACTCAGATACTCAGACGCTGAGTCGCCGGGAATGTCGGTGAGCAGAGAAGCGTATCTGTCTACCGTCGAGTTTTCAAACACCGGAACGTCATTCACGAGTTTTCTCAAGTGCACCCGGTCACGTTCTTCCCGCTGGGCTCTCCCCCACAGCACCATCAGGATCATCAGGCCAACAAACGCGGTCAGCAACATCGCCGTCTCACTCGTTTTGTCATCAGCAATCGCTGCAGCTCGGGCGGCACGTGGTGAACCAGCAGAAACCAGGCCCGCCGCCACCATATCCTGCACCTGATCAACTGTTGGCCGCCAGGTCACCTGGCTGGCCAGAATCAGAGGGGCGATACGATCTGTATCCTGCGAACCGTATACGTATCGTTTAAAAAAGCAGCCAGTCACGGTGACGTAGTCGATGACTTCTGCGTTAAGCGGAAAGTCTTTGGGAAGATTCGGTGTCACAATGACTGCCGGATTGTGTTGAGAGTCGTCCGTAAATAACCACAACTCATGCAACTCTTTTCCGCCGAACAGAATCTCATCGCCCGGATAGCTGACAACGTGTCGCACGTGCCCACGCAGGGTCACCAGATCACCGTGCCACGCCTCTGGGTGCTGATACATGTCGACGTACGTCTGAAATTCTTCGGGGGACTTGCGGCACTCTTTATAACGAGTCAATCGCTGATCCAGTCGACGCTGCAATGCGGCCCGGCGGCGGCTGTGGACCTCTTCAGAAACGCTTCCGTTTGTGAGAGCATCTGAGAGCTTAACAAGGTCGGCCTTTGATGTATCGATGATGTCGCCCATCAGCCGATCAATTCGCTGCTGCAAAGCGGCGTCAGCGATGTCGGCCTGAAGTCGATTGCTGGTAAGTTCCAGCTGCTTCAGCGTTTCGTAATACAGCCATGTTTCTTCGTCGCGCAGTCGGCGTTTATCAACAGTGTTCGCCCGCACGAGGTCAACATGAGGTCTCGGCGCGATCAGTCGCAGAGATTCGCAGTAAATCAGAGGATGATTGTCCTTCCAATTCTTGACCACCCAGCCCTTCACCAACACCGGTACTTCTGCTTGCGTCCGCCATGCGTCGTTAATTCCCGACAACCCGCTGCTGGGAGTCAACAGTCCTTTGGTGTCCACCATCGCGATTTGATTGCTGGTCGTCAGATCGATTAGCCGTCCACGCAGTAAATGCTCTGTCTTCGGCACGCTTGGCAGGGCAGTGTCATTATTCAGATCGGCGTTGCCGGACGTGAGTCCCGGATCGGTTTGACCGTAGATCGCCGCTGCTGTGCGACTATCGCGATAGCGATCCGCGTCGGTCTTCGCAGATTGCGGTGGCGGCACGAGTTTCACATCGTAGTCCGCTGTGAAACGACCATACAACACAATCGGTCGCCCAATAAAGTGCTGGGGAAACTTCGCGATGTCGTCGAGCACAAGGTACTTACCAGGCGAGCTGTTCGTTGCTAGAGGAGTGGCTGACGCTGGTGCAAACGGGTCGCGAAAGCCGTTGATCGTCGGCGGGGCGTTATCGATGATGAGTTTGCCGTTGCCCCACGCAAGGCGTCGAGCTTCTGGAAAACGGTAGAAGGCCTCTTCCCATTCTGCCCGGGGATTGCGTTTTAACGTCCTGTCGCGCACGCTTTCCTGCAGCAGTCGTCGCCACTGCCGTTCTGTGGCCGAAATCAGATCAAGGTACGCAGCTTCTTCTTTGCGTTCCATGGTCGCCGTATTGTGAACAAAGATAGTGCTGGTTGCGAAGCTCAGGTCGGCAACCGATACGCGTTTTCGATTCCAGCTGAACGTCCCTTCTGTCGGATCGGGCTGAACTGCCGGACGCTGATCGATGCGAGGATCCAAATTGTTTTTGATGCGGCTGTCATAAGGACTGAAACTGTTCGAATCGTTACGATCACGGTACTGGAAGTCGCGATAGTCGAAGTTCGAAGGGGCGTCGTTATTTGACGGAATTGCCGGCGACTCATTGAATCGCGGAACGGGTATTGTTTCAAAATCTGATTTTGCGCCAGGCGGCCATGTGCTATCCGGAATTGGCAACGCCGGTGCCCTGGAGCGTGGCGTGGTGTTCGGGCGAGCAGGCTCCCCCATCAATTCATCGAACGACTTGAAGTCATCCCGGCTGCCGGGCTGCTGAGCACTTACCGAACCAACGACAAGGCAGAGAACGATAGCAGTCAGCAGAAAAAGACGTACCGTCAGCTGACACTTCTGCGGTGTGGAGACACCTAAGTGCATTGCAATTCGTCTTCTGGAGCTGTTCTTAGCGGTCTGCATAATCAACGATCCCTGTTCATAAGATAATCCTTTTACGAAGTTTAGGCGTTTCTGGTAACCGCTTGCCAGTGGTGTTTGGCAATCCCGCAGTGCCTGGCGGCAAAAAATACCGATTATTCGGCCCGTAAACCGCCGCGGACAGGGCGGTGTGTTAGCGAAGTCCCCCGGTCTGGGCGATGAATTCAACGTGACTCAACTGCGCAGCCACGTCGCCCATGCTGCTGCGGCAACGGCCACCGTGATTCCATCAGCCAGCGAAAACCTGGCAGAGGCCGCAGATCGGCGGAGAAAATCGAGCAATCGGCCCGTGGCGCACATGTAACGGCAATACGCCATCGGCACAGCGGCAGACACCAATAGCGAAGCCACCGCGAGAGTCAGGCTGCTGGCGCCTGCGACGTACCAGACATACGCATTGAACGGTTCCCATGCGGCCAGATTCCACGTTCGGCCAAGCAGTGTCGCCACGGTAGCAACGACCAGAATGATGCCCGGGAGCCACTTCAACCGTCGAGACATGGCGGGAGAAATCTTCCAGTTGGTCTTCCAGCGGTTCCTGAGAAGTTGCTGCGCAGCTCCGTGTGGGCACAGGTGTGAACAATACAGATTTCGTCGCGTGATGGGTGGCAACAGCAGGCTAAGCAGGATTACAAGTGCCAGTCCCGGAGCCAGTCGCCACCCGATTCCCTGAGCCGCCCATCCCGCAACAACGGCCAGCGAAATCAGATTTCCCGTTACCAGGCCGAAGTACGCTATCAATATGATGTTCCATAGAATTCGCACCCAGCGTCGACCTCGCAGTCTCGTGAGTCCAATCAGCACCCCACCACATAAGACCAGGGTTGTGCCAACGTCGTGTGATGTCCAGCGCACGTACGACCGGCGTATTTGATCGCCGGCCTGCGTTTTGCGAGCGGCATAACTGCGGGCCGCAGCGACGATGGTTTCCGCCACCGCAAGACTGGTCATCGTAGCGCCTGATACACCTTCGATTCGTTCTTCCTGCAAGTCGAGCTGCTGCAGTTCGCCGATCGTTTTCTGGTGAAAGACCTTCCAGAAATAGGGTTCGTCGTTCAGGTAATCGGTGTAGGGCTGATTGTCGTAGGTTCGACGCAGCGCGATCTTTAAAACAGTGCCGTCAGTGCTCAGTGACGCAACAAGTTCGCTGGGACCTTGATAACCGGCGATCGAATCAACCAGCGGACCGGTACGAACCAGCTTCCCGATCACGGTTCCCACTTCGCTCAGCACGTCCGCTTCGACAATGTCGATCGCCCGAAGTTGTAGTTTCTCCGGGTTGTCGAAGACGAGCTGCAGGTCCGCGGTCTGGAGTTCATCGGGGAATCGCAGCGAAGGCTTTTCGCTGCCCAGCCTGACCGCAAGACCTTCTGCAATCGCCAGGCTTGTCAACGTGGCCCCCGTTGTGGCGTCGACGGGGCCGAATGTTTCCGGTTGTCCCTGTGTCCAGCCTTCGAACTGTTTAAAAAAATCCGTGTCCCGGTCAATCGCTGTCACGTGTTCCGGCGTGTCATCACTGCTGATCAGTTTGGCGGCCATCACGGAAGACTGTTCGTCAAGAATCAGCAACACATTGCTGGGACCGCGATACCCCACGACTTTTGCGGCAACGGGCAACGTCGTGGTGGCATAACCCAGGAGTTCGTCGCGGCCGTTGTAGATCGGCTGCAGTCCGCCGGAAGACGGGCCGATTTTTTCCGCAGCGGGTCGCATCAGTTTGACATCGGCAATATTGATCGGTGCAGAGATTTCTGCAACAGATCCCGTGTGTCGTTCGTGATGCAGGCGAACAGCAACGGCGATCGACAACACGACGGCGCAGCGAAGCAGTGTGGCCGTGCCAGTCTTCCAGCCAGATGTTCGGGGAGTCGGAGCTTCTATGATCGGCAGGGCGGACATGCGTGGAAATCAGGTGGTGTAAAAAAGCGACAGCACGTCAGTCTCCCAGATTCGGTCGACGTCGCCTCTCTTTTTTCTGTGATGTCTCCTTCTTGCCTGTAAGTCGCCGCTGTTTTGCTCCCTTTGACGGTTTGGTAAGCCGCCGATTGACCGGTGGAGCAACGATTTCCAGCGTCATAACTCGCAACCGCTCCTGGCAGTCTGCGACATTACTCGCCTGATCGCGATATCGCTGGCTGTGCATCACCAGCAGGCCTTCTTTGGTTATGCGATTGCGATACCGGACCAGAAAACGCTGCTTGACGGGACCCGGTAACGATTCTGAATTCAACACATCCCAATGCAGTACGGCTTTCGAGTTGACCTTGTTGACGTTCTGGCCACCGGGACCACCACTGCGCGCAAAAGTGAACTGGAGTTCTGCCAGCGGAATCTGAATATTCGGGGTGATGTGAAGCATGGTTGTAGTGTTTCTGTTTCGCGGACCCAACGCCAGCCTGATTGCCTGATTGATGTTCCTTGTCGACCTGCGGGAGTTCGTTTCGTTGTGCGACACCAACGGGTTTCGCAGTTTCACCGCCAAATCTTCGTTCGCGATGTGACCATTTTCTCGACGAGCCCTGCAATCGATACAGCCGGTTTGCGTGGTTAGAAACAATAGGTGCAGTTGTGGACATTGGGCAACATTTCATGATCTTTTCCCAACACAACGGCCATCCGTGACCTAGTTTTTTGTTGACGGCACTTCTGCGCAGCCATTCCGGTTGCTTGCGAGCCCGTTGCGTACCGACTAAATCCCTCGGAGTTAATAATGGTTGCCCCAACAAAATCACGATCCAGTGCCTAGGACTTTGAGAAACTCAAGGAACTCATCCATGGAAAACTGGTGGAGAAACTGGACCTGACACGACTGTCGGAGCTCGAAGGCGATTCGCTGCGTCGCGAGATTCGGGTCGTGGTCGAACATCTGTGTGATACAGAAAATCCGATGCTGAATCGTTCAGAACGTGAACGATTGGTCGAGGAAGTTCTCGACGAAGCCTTCGGTTTCGGTCCACTGGAACTGCTGCTCAAGGAAGAGGGCGTAGCAGATATTATGATCAACGGCCCAAAGCACGTCTTTCTGGAAAAGGGCGGGCGAATCATTCGCTCGGACGTGACCTTCCGCGACAACGACCACCTGCTGCAGATTCTGGACAGAATCGTATCCAGGGTTGGACGTCGTATTGATGAAACATCGCCAATGGTGGACGCTCGTCTGCCGGACGGATCTCGTGTGAATGCAATTATTCCACCACTTGCTCTGGACGGCCCGGCGCTCACCATTCGGCGTTTCGGATCAAACCCGCTGACGCTGGAAGACCTGCTGAAGTTCGGTGCCTTCACACCGGAAATGGTCATGTTCCTGGAAGGTGCCATGAAGGCTCGGCTGAACATCATCATCAGCGGCGGTACAGGTTCTGGTAAGACGACATTGCTGAACACGCTGTCCAGCTTCATCAGTAACGAAAACCGTATCATCACAATCGAAGACGCGGCGGAACTTCAGCTGCAGCAGGAACACGTGCTGCGTCTGGAAACCCGTCCGGCAAACATCGAAGGCAAAGGGGCCGTTACCGCAACGGACCTTGTCAAGAACGCCCTGCGTATGCGTCCTGACCGCATCATCATCGGCGAATGTCGTGGTGGCGAAGCCCTGGACATGTTGCAGGCGATGAACACCGGCCATGATGGTTCTTTGACGACCGTCCATGCGAACAACCCGCGTGACGCGATTTCACGTATCGAAACACTGGTCAGCATGAGCGGATTTGACCTGCCTCTGGTCGCTCTGCGAAAGCAGATCGCTTCTGCCGTCCATCTGGTCGTTCAGGCCAGCCGACTTCAGGGCGGACCGCGAAAAGTGACTTACATCACCGAGATCGTGGGCATGGAAGGTGAGACACTTGTCATGCAGGACATCTTTAAGTTCGTCCAGGAAGGCATCGACAACAATGGCAAGGCTGTTGGTCACTTTATGGCGACAGGTGTGCGACCAAAGTGTATCGAACATCTCGAGTCGTCTGGCGTCAAGGTCCCACCAAGTATCTTTACCGAACGGATTCTGAGGTCTAGCTAATTCTGAAACGACACTGAAATCCGGTGACTGAGTGACCTGGTGAATGTCATTTGCGACATTCAGCAGAGCAGCAAAAGAGCAAACGGAACACAATTCCGGAGTAGATACCTATGAACCCAATGATTCTAATCCTGGTCGCCTCGGGTGGGGCTGTGACTGCACTCGTCTTCGGCGTTACGAATTTCCTGCAGAGCAAACGTGCCTCGCAGGCGGAGTCGCGACTCGCTGCCTTTACTGGCAACTCAGCCACTCCCGGGGGAAAGATTGCCGAAGGAATCGTCCGTGACGGTATGAGTTCGGCGTCTGGCATTGCCGGGAAAATGCTGAAGCGTTTCCCGAATCTCCCACGGTTCTTTGAACAGGCCGAATCGCCGCCGAAGCTGGAACAGTTCCTGATCGTCTGTGCAGCGACTTCAGCTGCCGGAGCATTGTTCACCGTTCTGATCCGAACCCCTCCAGCCATGCTGCCGTTAGGCGTTGCCGGCGGTTTTTCGTGCCCGTGGATTTGGTTGTGGTGGCGTCGTCGTCGCCGATTCATGAAGTTCGAATCGCAGCTCGCAGGTGCATTAGAACTGATGGCTCGCGCTCTGCGATCAGGTCACAGTCTGGGATCGGGGCTGCAGGTTGTCGCCAACGAAATGCCGAACCCGATTGCGAAAGAGTTTCTGAAGGTTCACGAAGAAACCAACCTGGGAATTTCAACCGAACAAGCGTTGAAGAATATGCTGAAACGTATTCCGAATATGGACCTGCAGTTCTTTGTGATCGCGGTCTGTATCCAACGGCAGTGCGCTGGTGCGAGACCGCTTCAAGATACTGGTCCAGGTCAAAGCGTTGACCGGTGAAGGACGAATTTCCGGAGTCGTACTTATGGCACTTCCACCAGTCCTGTTCACTGCAGTCTATTATCTGAATCCGGAATACGTGATGGTTCTGTTCGATCCCGAAGAAGGTCGCAAAATGCTGGCGGCCACGGCGTTCCTACAGGTTCTCGGAGCCGTCTGTATCAAGAAACTTATCGACATCAAAGTTTAGTTTTGCCAGCACGTCGAAGTCTGCTTCCCGTTCATTATTTGAACATTCCAGCTGAAATCATGACGGATCGACCTGCATACGCAGGGCATTTTTTATCACTACGAGTACAGCGATATGAAACCAGAACTAATTATTTTAATCGCAGCGTTTGGTGCCATTACCGCCGGTGTCTGGGCTGTACTCAGCATGTTCTCAGGCGGCAAGTCGCGTGCGTCAGAACGTCTTGAGGAAATGCGCAATCCCAATCGACGTCGCGGTCTGGCGGGTGGAGGCGACTCTGGCACCGGTATGAAGGGCATGATTGAAAAGGCCGCGCCAACGCTCTCCAAAGCACTACAATCCAAAGATGAAGGCGAACAGAGTGTGCTGAAGATTCGCCTTGGCAATGCCGGATTCTCCAACCCCAATTCTCCGCGAAACTTCCTCGCTCTCAAGATTATCTCGCTGATCGTGGGGCTGTTGTTTGGAGCGATTTACGGCTTCGCCAACATGGGCGTATCGAATAACTCCTGGATGGGTTTCGTCATCGGCGGTGGAATCGGATTTTATCTGCCAGAGGGCATTCTGGCGCTCTTAAAAATGTCGCGACAGCAGAAGAGTTTTCTGCAACTGCCGGACGCACTGGACCTGTTGGTTGTGTGTGTCGAAGCCGGCCTTGGGCTGGACGCCGGTCTGCGACGAGTCTCCGAAGAGCTGATGGAGGGAGCTCCGGAAGTTTGTCAGGAACTCGCGACCGCAAACATGCAGCTGCAGATGGGACGACCACGTCGTGAAGTGTTGCGAGATCTGGGCATTCGAACTGGTGTCGACGATGTACGAGCCCTGACTGCGATTCTGATTCAGGCGGACCGTTTCGGTTCGTCGATCGCTCAGGCACTGCGAGTACAGTCGGAAAGTATGCGAACAAAGCGTCGGCAGATGGCGGAAGAGAAAGCTCAGGGAGCCGCGGTGAAAATGATTTTCCCGCTGGTACTGTTCATCTTTCCAGGGATTTTTGTGATCCTGGTGGGCCCTGCCGGTATCCAGTTGATGGATAACTTCGTTAACAAATAGGCGTCTGTCGCAGAGCGACGCACCTTAAAGCCTCAGGGAAGGTGTCAGAATAGACTCGAATGCTCCGCAACGACGCGATCGTCTTCGATCGACACTGCGCCAAAATACAACCGAAAGCAACATTCCGGGGTCGCTTGTTGTGGGGGCTAGCTGACGATGAAGTCTACCTGGAGACTCCACGGGGCAATCGATGAATTACTGACGGCACGAACCCAGGCTCGGTACGTCCCCGGAACCAGCGGTGTGGTGGGAGTCAGCGATGTTCCCGTGACGTTTTCCTCACGAATGATCCGTCCAGCGCCGGTTGTCAGGCTGTCGACCTGGATGATATATCGAATCGCTCCACTGACTGCTTGCCAACTGAAGGTCGGCGTCCTGTCGGCCGTTGTTCCGTTCGGAGTCAACAAGTCGGTCCGGCCTGATGTGCTGAAGTGGTTCGCACTGCTCCAGAGACCTGTGGCTCCGGCAGAGTTTCGTGGGCGTATCGTCCACGTCCAGTCACCACTGGCCAGAGCCGTTGTGGGTGTCCATGATGTCCCTGCCAGGTTTGACTGCAGTATTGCCTGGCTACCGCTGTGTAGATAAACATCATAACTGACGGCGCCCGTTGTCGCCGACCAGAGGAATTGCGGTGTTGTGTCGAATCCCGGCGAAGCGGGACTCAGCGGCGTTGTCTGCAGGGCCACTTCCTGAGCACCAACGGTGAACGCAATACCACCTCCCCAAGCGCTTGTCCCGCCGGCCAGAGTTGTCCGGATCCAAACCGTGTAATCTCCGTTCACAAGTGCCAATGACGGATAGCTGGTGCCTGTAATCCCGGCTTGCCGATACAGTGCCCCTGGCGAGCCAACTTTCGAAACGTACACTTCATACGACTGAGCACCAGGCACAGCGCCCCATGAAAGCACTGGAATACTGTCAGTAACCGTGCCGCTATGTGACGTCACAGTTGTACGTCCGCCAGTACTGAAGCGAATCGCGGGACTCCACGCCCCGCCCGCGCCAGTGGCAGTTGAAGGCTTGATCCACCAACGAAAATCTCCCGTTGGTAATGCCGTTGTCGGTGTAAAACTGGTGCCCGTCAGGCCTGGTTCATTGATGAGAACTCCACCGGGACCAGTCACAAACAAGTGATACGTTGCCGCCCCGGAAATTGAGGTCCAGGTGAACTGTGGCGTGGAATCGAGTGTACCGCCGACCGGCCCCAGCAACGTAGGGCCAACATAATAATCCTCGCTGGTTGACCAGGCCGCTTCGTATCCACCAAGCCCGGTCGGGCGTACCCAAATCAGATAGCGGCCGAAATTCAGGTCCGCAGCGGGCGTAAATGACGTTCCATTGACGACGTCATTAAACACGGCGGCTCCGCCCGTGGTGCGGTTGCTGAGAAACACACGGTAGCTGGTCGCCCCGGAAACCGGTGTCCATGAAAACGTCGGAGTGCGATCTGTACCGTGAAAAGCGATTTCGTCAATTGTGGTGGAAGTATTCATCTGAAAAACGTCCGACTGCCACGGGGTCTTCGTTCCATTGCCCAGCGTGGCACGAACCCACGTCCGATAGCGACCAATTGCCAGTGCCGTGGTCGCGTCCAGTGACGTGCCGTTCACTGTTCGCTGGATCAATCGTTCGTTGCTGCCTCCAACCTGAACCAGTTCCATGTCATAAGATGCGGCACCAGCAATTGGTGTCCATGAGAACGACGGGAACTGATCCGCAATGGTTCCCAAAGGGCTCAGGATTGAAAATCCTGCCGCCGTATCATCATCCACTGTTGTGGCATTAACGATCTGGTTGGGCAAGTTGTCGAAGGCATTCGCGCTTGCAGCATCGTTGACGGAAACGGTAATCGATGTCGATTGATTGCCGTCGACGATCGCATCATTCACACCGGCGACGGTGACTGTTTGCACTGTCTGCCAGTTGGAGGCAGTGAAGGTTAATGTTGCTGGTGTTACCGTCGCTTCGCCCGTGTCGCTGCTACTGATATTGAAGACGACGTTCGATGCCGGTGCCGTGGACAACACGACCCCGAATGTATCAGTGGTACCGGATTCGTTGACGGATACGCTGGTCCTGGTGACGCTGAATCCAGGAGCGCCGTCGTTGTCGTTGATCGTGCCAATTCCCTGCGCTGTGATAATGCGACTTCCGCCGGCAGGATTCGAAAGATTCAACTGAAAGACCTCCGCAGGCTCCAGCAAATCATCGTCTGTTGTGACAATTGTGATCGTCTTCTGTGTTTGCCCCGGACTAAATGTCAGCATCTGGTTAGTGACCCCGTTGAAGTCGACGTTGTTCGTAGCAGGACTGGGGCCTCATCCAGTGGCGGTCGAATAGTCAACCGTTAGCGTCGTACTGGCGACTCGGCTTAGGGAAACAGTAAAGGCAACCGCGTTGCCCTCTGTCACAGCCAGAGCATTAGTGACGGAAAAACCTGGCAGCGCAACTTCGTTGTCGTTGATGGTGCCGATCGCGCTAGCCGATGACAAGGTGGCCCCGACGGGATTGCTGAGTACAATGCTGAATGTTTCGGTGTCTTCGACTTCTGCATCGTCTGTGGTGGGCACAGAGATTGTTTTCTGTGTCTGGCCAGGATTGAATATCAACGTTTGGTTGCTGCGGACTGTGAAATCTGCAGCACTCGCAGCGGTTGGCCGTGTGTCAACGACTGTCGAGTACTGCACCGTGACAGCAGTAGTCGACGCGGTTGACAACCTGACCGTGAAGGCAGAATCCACGCCCTCAATAATTGCCGCCGCGTCGATGATGGAGATCGCAGGCAATCCGCCGCCACTGTCGTTGTCTATGATCGTCGCAGTCGCTTCTCGGTCCTCCAGCGTCAAACCATTCGGTGATGACAGCGAGACGGTGAAGACTTCATTCGACTCGGGCAGCTGGTCGTCAATGGTCGCTATCAGAATGGTCTTTTCTGTTTCGCCCGCACTGAATGTCAGCGTTGCGTTCGCCACCGCAGTGATGTCACTTCCATTCGTCGCGCCTTCCGGACCACTACCACTGGAGGTAGAATACTTTACCGACACGGCACTGGATGCCGCAGCACTGAGCGTTACGGTGAACGAAGCGTTCTGGCCTTCACTGACGTTACTGGCATCAGCAATAGAAACAGTTCGCAATGCCCCATCGTCATCATTGATCGTCGCAGATGCGCTGCTGACGTTCAGCGTGGCCCCTGACGGATTTGAAAGCACGACATCGAATGTTTCCGTGCCCTCAGGCAACGAATCGTTGATCGTGGCGATGACAATTGATTTTGTCGTCTCGCCCGGACTAAACGTCAGCGATTGATTGACGCTGGTCGTAAAGTCAACTCCACTGGTCGCTGTTGTCGGCCCCGCACTTTCGACCGTGGAATAATTGACTGACACCGAGCTCGATGCCGCTTCGCTGAGTGTCACCGAGAATCGGGCGTCTTGACCTTCTGTGACGGCGCTGATCGCCGCAATGGAAATCTGTGCCGTCAACAATTGGCGATGCTCAAGTACTTCAGCAGACGCACCCTGCGTGGCCTCAGTGCTGCGAAACCGCCGTCGACGTATTGGCCGGGCCCAGGCCGTCTTAAGAAGACCACAAATCCATTCATTCAGGGGCATGATTTCGCTCCGCAACGTTCGCAAACACTCAGTTTTCTCCGACGAGTCGGGATCATATCGGCTGTTGGTCCCTTTGTCTTCAGGACAAAGCGCATGCCCCCCGGGTGAGACGCGTCAAGGTCAAATTTCAAACAGAAATCGCATATGCCGGGGCAATGCAGGGAAACCGCATGGGCCAGGCAGAATGCGTTTCGGCAAATTCTGCAAGTCTTTGGCAGTGGCTCCAAAATCACCTGGTGCGTGCGCCGTGCGAACAGCGTTTCGCTATGTCCGCTCAGAATCCATCGGGGTAGTATCTGCCCCTGCGCAGTCCGTAATTTTCCGCGATCCTAACTGCCACATTGAAACCAACTTTCAGATGTGCCGCGAATGCTGAATCTTTACCACAAACAGAACAGTGTTGCACTCAAACTGTGCTTTGTCGCAATCACGACGATGTCAGCAAGCGGTTGCCTGCATGCATTCGGGCTCGCCCGCCCGTCGATCAGTCCCAGGGCTTCGCTGGACATTTACAATGACTCGACCGTCCGAGCTCAGGACGGTGAATTGCCAAATTCGTGGGCTGCACTTTCGGATAAGGCTGCCAGCTTGCAGGCTTTCGATTCTAACGAGGCAAATCGCCAACAGCGACCGGCATCACATTCATCCGGACACGCTGATTTTCCCGTCGACGGTGATACCGACACCAATCCAATGTCACCGAGTGAATTCGCTGGCTCACACAGCATTTCGACGCCTCCCCGCGCTCGACTGTTACCGCCCCAGTTTGGTGTTTTAAGTCAGCCTGTCCTCATAGAGCAGTCGCGGATTCAATCACTGAACACACAAACTGCCACAGCTTCGAAACCTGGTGAGCAATCGCTCAGTTTCTCTGCGGCCCAGGTTCGGGCACACATGAACAGTCAATCCCGGAGTGACATGTCCCAGGGAATGGTGCTGCCGGATCAGTCCAATCGCTGGGAAATCCTTTCACCACCAACGGCGAACTTACCGACTCCTGAATCAACCAACATGCCCGGCGACACGGCCACTGCCGTAATGGGCTCCGTCCCCGCGCCATCGAAGCTTTTTGGCAAAACAATCGCATCTCCGTTTACATTCGGTGCTGCCAAACCACAAACCCTCATTGGCGAAAGCCCGGCCAGCATTCAGGCAACAACAGTGTCATCAGAGGCGGTCGTCGCGGAACCATCAATGCTGCAACGGTTCAAGGGGCTGTACGAGCCCGCGACAGAGAATGCGGCCCGGAAAATCTTCAAGAAACCATTCACACGCCTGTCTAACCCCTGGACTGCTGTCTTCGGAGAAAAGGAAGCCCCCGATGATTCAGCGGCGACTGCGTTGGAACAGACGCCTCAAACGGCCGACGTGTCGGCGTCACCTGACGAAGAGACGCTGGCCCCCGCAACCGGAATCCCATTACTGGGGCAGCTAATCGACGCCACGCTGAACGAACTCAATGGCTGGCCCCGCAAGCCTGACGGAACTCCAATCAACCTCCAGCAATATCAGCGGCGACAAGTCGACTTGCGACTGCTGTATCTCGTCGCCGATCAACCCGGCAGCGCTGTTCAGGCGATTGACGAACTCCCTGCCGCCGAGCAGAATTTCTGGCAGGAGCTGATGCTGGCAATGGCCGAGTATCGATCGCAAAATGGTGAAACCGTCGAAGAAAGAATGACAAGCACCACGACGCAATTGCGTTCCGCTGTCCGTCAACTCACGCCATTGGCCGCACTGCGAATCAGGCGTTTCGAGATCTGCAGCCGAATCCACAGTTTTGGCCGCGTTGATCCGTTTCAGTCCGACAAAGTCGACCCGGGGCAACCGCTGCTGCTGTATGCAGAAGTGGAGAACTTCACGACAGAACTGACTCCGGCGGGAAATCATCGTACGCAATTCGAGGCAGAGCTGAAGCTATACGAAGAAGGTAACACAAAACCCAAAGAGACGATTTCCCTGCCGAACATTTCGGACGAAGCGACCTCAGAACGTTCCGATTACTACCAAAGCTTTGAGCTGAGCCTGCCATCGCATCTTAAAAGCGGACAGTATTTTATTCGACTGCGGCTGCGTGATCGTGTCAGCGGAAAGACAGCAGAAAGCACCGTGGAATTCCAGGTTCGTCAACCGGAAACCGCCCAGCTTTCGAACGCACTGTGACACTTACTCACGGTCAATCAGTCGGATGAGCTCCGCAAGGCTTGCTACGCCCATCTTTCTCATGGCTTTGCCGCGATGCTTTTCGACAGTCTTGATGCTGATCTGAAGAGCGATTGCGATCGACTTGTTCGTCTGCCCGCCGTAAACCAGATCGATCACCTGGCGTTCTCGCGATGACAATCGATCCTGATGTTTTTCGCCATTTGGTAAAACCGGGGGCAACCCATGTTCATCGGCTGCGACACGATTCAGTGTAATGAAGGCTTCTTCAATCGACGTCACCAATTGCTCTTTGTTGTAAGGCTTGTCCAGCACTGTGACGGCACCCTGCTGCATGGCCTTCACGGCCACGCGCGTCTCTGGGAACCCAGACAACAGAATGATCTGGAATTTATTGAAAAGCTGCTGCAGTTGCTTCTGCAGGGTCAACCCATCGATTTCCGGCATCCGTTGATCCGACACAATCACGCCGCCCGGCAACTCGTTTACGCGTCGTAGAAATTCCGCGGAACGACTAAATGTTACGACGTCAAAACCGGCCACAGTGAGTTGCATCTCAATGACTTCGAGAACCTGATCCTCGTCGTCAATAACATACACCCGTTTGTTTTGAGTGAGCATGATGTCCTGGACAGAAATCTGTTCGGCAACTAGCGACATCGCATCCTCTCCTTCGTGTATCAAAATGCGTCGGAGAACTCAGCCACGATGATGGACGAGCACCAACCGATGGAATTAGATCACCAACAGCCCGGGCGAAGCATCAGTACCCAGGCCGCATTGTCGGATGATGTTGCGCTGTGGGAAGCAGCACACACTTGCAGCTAAGAACAAATCTACCCTGACGAGAGAATATATCAACAGACTACACCTCGTCTTGGCCGATCGACTTCCATTCTGAGGTAAGAGATCTGTCCGCCCTGAATCAAATCTAAATTCCCTGAGTAGGGTACAGCAAGCGATTGATGCGGCGTGGAACTGCAATGTGTGTGCATCTGAAAAGTAGGTGGATTATGCCTTGGCGTAGGTCTTCCAGTACAGCGTCCAGATTTTTGGTTCGCTTTTGAAGAGTGCTCTGAGCTGGCAGAGGGCGGTGGTCGAGTGGGGGTTCCACTGGCGGTTCTCAGCGATCGCGGTTCCGATCTGAATA
>CALFOL010000551.1 GCA_937919915.1 uncultured Planctomycetaceae bacterium | reverse complement strand
TGTTTCACCTGGCGAGCCACTGCCCGTCGCAAGCGGTGTTTGAGAATGTGTTGTCTCGACTTTGCCGCACGGGATAGCGACTCGAACTGTCGTATCGGCCTGGGACCACAACACAATCAGCGGCATGGGGAGGGGGAATCTCGGCGCCGAAAACGCCAGGACAAACCCAATCCGCTGCTCCGCCACCGCAAGCCACACGATATCACGCAAAATTCCCCGTATGCAATATCCGGGCTAGTCACCGGATTATCCATTGAGTCATTCAGCACCTCGCGGGGCGATGCTTTCAGGAACACCGAAAAATCCTCTGAGCCACTGATTTTGGGCGGGATGGAACTGAACGTTCGACGACAATACGAGTGACGATTTCACCGAAATCTGCTAAACCGCGAGATTCAACGCTTTTCCGACTATTGATGGCAACCATGAAACACGTTCTGATCATTCCTGACGGCGTCGCCGACGAACCACAACCCTCACTGGATGGCAAGACTCCATTGCAGGCGGCAAATATTCCCCAGATGGACACGATCGCCGCGGCCGGCATCATAGGACGAACGGACAATGTTCCTGCCAGCATGCCATCAGGCAGTGACGTGGGCACCATGAGTCTGTTCGGCTACGACACGTTGAAGTTTCACACCGGTCGAGCGCCGATCGAAGCAGCGGCGCAGGGAATAGCACTCAACGAAGGCGACTGGGCCGTCCGTTGCAACCTGGTCACCGTCACCGACGGGGTGATGACCAGCTTTACGGCTGAACAATACCCAAACGATGCGGGTCGGCAGTTGATTGCGCTGTTGCAGAAAGATCTGTGCGGCGACAGTCATTGGAAGTACCACGCCGGCGTCAGCTATCGCAACCTGTTGATCTTTCGATCTCGCGGCGCAGCGGCACCGTTTTCCACGGAAACCAACAGCACACCGCCGCACGATATCACTGGCCAGGCAACCCGTCCTCATTTGCCCTCGGGCCCCGGTTCAGACGAACTGCTGCGACTCATGGAGCGCAGCCGCGAACTCTTTGCCGATGCTGCTCCCAATTTAGCGCGGCTGCAGGCGGGACAATTCGCGGCCACCCAGACCTGGTTGTGGGGACTCGGTCAACGCCCGTCACTGCAGCCGTTCGCCGAACGTTACGGTGTGCGTGGTGCGGTAATTACAGCGGTGGACCTGCTGCGAGGCATGGGGCGATTAATCGGCTGGCAGGTGATAGACGTCGAAGGCGCAACCGGTTACCTGGACACGGACTACGCCGCCAAAGGCCGAGCAGCAATCGAAACACTGCAGCGTGACGATGTCGACTTTCTGGTCATACATGTGGAAGCCACCGACGAAGCGTCGCACGAAGGCGACACGGCCGCCAAGCTGAAAGCTGTCGAGAGCATCGACGAACACATTGTGGGACCGGTTCATGACTGGCTGAAAGAACAGGGCGACTATCGAATCCTGATTAGTCCTGACCACCCAACATTCCTCAGAACTCGCACTCACAGCCACGGTGATTGTCCATTCGCAATGTGTGGTGCCGGTATTCAGCCAAACAGTCAATCGACGTACGACGAAATCGCTGCGGCTGCGTCTGACGTGGAATTTTCCGAAGGGCATCTGTTGATGGGTGAATTTATCATGCGGAAATAGGTCCGTCCTTCCCGTAGAGCGAGCGTCTCGCCTGCACTTCCTATGGTTAATGCCGACCGTCGAACAGCGCGTCGACGGTGTCTGTCAAATCGGCGAGAGAGGCACAAGCAAGGCGCTTGTGCTACGTTGTGTGCACGCCATTCGCAATCCACGTCGTTGCGACTCATCCCTGCCACGTTCACTACTGTGGGGCGATCCCGCAGAATGCAGGACGAAAACGATACTCATGCCGCACGAAATCAGACTGGCTGGCCCCTGGGAAGTTTGCCATGATGGCGACGATTGGGAACGCTGCGTCCTGCCATTCCCTGCAGACGACTCTCCTGATGTGGCAGACTTCCGATTGCGAAGAAAGTTTCATCGGCCATCCGGACTCGACGAGCAATCCCAGGTCGCGATTGTCGTCACGATCAACGGTGATTTGTTGGCGGCTAAGCTCAACGGCACCGACACGCTCACAGGGGCAACAGAATCTGACGGCACAGTTGTGTTCGACGTCACCGGCCGATTGCAGGAGTTCAATACTGTCGAACTTTCTGTCCCGGCGCCGACGACAGTCACCGCGATCAGACTTAGAATTGTCCAGCCAGGCGAAGCGTAAAGCCGTTGCGTGTCTGGGCCACCGCCAAAAATTCACCGTCCTCGGATCATAATCATGTATGCGTTTCATCGGCCCTGGCTGATTGTCATACTGCTGCTTTCACTGCTTTCGGTGAAAGCTCAGCCGCCAGCCCCTGACCTGTCAGACGACGCGCGTCGCGCGGTGGATTCGATTCGACAATCGTCTGTGCTGTCCACAGTCGCATTTCTGGCCAGCGACGAAATGGCTGGGCGACAGACTCCGTCCCCAGAGCTGACCATCGCGTCACGGTTTGTGGCATCTCGCTTTCGTGGAGCAGGACTCGAACCGCTGGATGACGATGCCACATACTTTCAGAGCACTCCCTTCGAAGTCTCTCAGCCGCCAACAGATGACGTCCTGTTGCGGATTGCCGGTGGTGATGTGCTGTCGTCTCGCGGCGTTCTGTGTGCGTCTTCAGAACGGCTGCAGGTCACGGCAAAACTGCTGACAGAATCCGAGATTGCGATAGCACAGACGCCGCAAATCGTTGTGATCGACGAAGTGATTGTTCCGCCACAAGCCACGGACAACCCCGCTGCCGTGCTGCTGACACTCCGGCGTCGCCTCCGGTCTCTCTCGGAAAAAGGCGTGCAACTGGTGCTCATAAAATGTGCGCCAGAAAGTCCTCTGATCGACGTGGCCCGCAAGCTTTCAGACAGCCCGCTACCATTGCGACAGGGACTGCAACCAGATTGCTTCGTGGTCCTCGTCTCGGCAATGGTGAACCTGGAAGGCGTTGAAGTCATCGCCGACATCGGGCCGCAGGAAGTGACTCAGGTTCCAGTCCGAAATGTGTTTGGTGTGCTGCGTGGGTCGGACGAGACATTAGCAGATCAGGCGATTTTCGTGACAGCACATCTGGATCACATCGGCAGCCGAAACGTGGGGCCGGACAAAATAAACAACGGAGCGGATGACAACGCCTCTGGTGTGACAGCCGTCCTGTCGCTGGCCGATGCATTTGGCTCACTACAGGATCGTCCTCGGCGCTCCATCGTGTTCGGTACGTTTTGGGGGGAAGAAAAGGGACAGCTGGGTTCGAAGGCCTTCGTCGCCCAGCCGCTTTGGCCGCTGAAAAACATCACCGCCAACATCAACATGGAAATGGTTGGCCGGCCGGAAACAGACGCTCGAGAAAGAATCTGGATGACGGGCTGGAAACATTCCAACCTGGGACAGTTGATGAAGGCAGGAGCCGAGCGAGTTGGAGTGGACGTGTTCGACCGCAAGGATGTCGGAGAGATGCTGTACACCCGCAGCGATAACTACTCATTCGTCAGGCAGGGCGTCATTGCCCACAGTTTCTCCGCGGGGTCGCTACATGCCGATTATCATCAGCCGGGCGACGAGTGGCAGAAGCTGGACATCCCCCACATGATAAAAGTGATTCAAGGTCTATTCTGCGGCATTCTGCACGTGGCCAATCGCGACGAGGCGCCCGAGGAAACGGAGTAGGCTCTGACGAGGTCTCGAACAAAGATCTCATCACGGTGTTCCAGCATTCGCTGACTTTCACTGCTGCATGCAGGGCCAATCCGCCATCAGATGTTTCTCTCTACCGTTGGGTGTCGGCTGCTGAAGCGGTGCGTCTTTCATGTCGTTGATCAGTCCAAGCGTCCAGCCTTTGCCGTTCTCCAATGC
>CALFOL010000550.1 GCA_937919915.1 uncultured Planctomycetaceae bacterium | reverse complement strand
TCTGGGACGTGGAAACTCAGACACGCATTCATCCTCAATTTGCTCTGCCGGGATCCGTTTCGCGAGTTCACTTCAGCAACGACGGTCAGTACCTGGCCGCATGTTCTTTGGCCGGGCCGACTCGAGTTTGGCGGACGGAAGCTGCACCAATGACGGTCAAAGTGCCACTTGAGTTTTCTGCGGAGTGCGTTTGTTTCCGGAGCGACGGAAGACAGATGGCCGCGGCCGATGCCGAAGGGCGGATTCACATTATTGAACTTGATGGTCGCCTTTCGCTCCGCGAAAGTGCGTCAACGCACAGCGCATTTTCGCGGAGCGAAAGGCTAGTGCGCCTGTGAAGGCGTTTGAACAACAGGTGGCCCCATTTCTGTCGCATTATCGCCTGACAATCGTTACGCCGTGATCACCACCATCGACGGCCACATCATTCGCGTTGATGTGGATTCGACTCTTCAGGACCAGTCAATCAAGTGCGAAACCCTTGCGGAAATTGACGATGAAACGCTGCGATGTTCCACTCTCGCGATCGATTCGACCAGCCGAACGGTTGCATTGGGACTCGCCGGGGGAAGTATCGAACTGCGATCGCTCACCGGGTATATTCTGGAACAGTCACTTACCGGTGGCGACGGGCCGATACGCAGGTTAGCGTTTTCCGATGAGGGAACGCAAATTGGCTGCACGACGTATCCCGGAACGGTATTCGTTTGGGACGTTAAGAACGGTGGGACGCCGAAAGCCACGACGCCGTGGACTGGAGGCGTTCAACTCATGGGCCAGGCGGCGGCGGAATCTCAACGAGCCAGCGGACCGCGATGGCCTGTTAAAGTTTCACACGACGGAACACGATTGTTTGTCGGTCGTGTGGAGACGATCGACATCCTCAACGTGACCAATGGTGAGCTCATTGAAAAGATGGAGTTTTCCACGCGTAATCCGGAGGAACTGGCCGTTCGGAGTTCGGACAATCATTGGCTGGCGTCGCGAGCGTGGGGCGAAGTCTACGAATGGAACCCGACTGCGAAAGAGATCTTCTGTCTGGCATCGCATCAGAATCAATGTCGCTTTGTTCAATTTACGCCGGACGGAAGCCTGCTGATTTCTGGCGGCGAGAAGAGCGAAGTCAACTTCATCGATCCGGCAACCGACAGCATTGTTTACACAGGAAAAACAGAAACCGGCGGCGCGCTTTCCGGGGCGGTCTCGCCCGACGGCACGAAGCTGGCAATCTGCGGCTACGCCACCGGCGCTGAAGTGTGGGACATTCCTTCGCGAAAGTCGCTGGGTAAGTACTACGGGCACAAGGCTCGCGTGCTTTCGGTCGCATTTTCTCCAGACAGCAAATTCGTGGCATCCGGCAGCGAAGACGGAACAGTGCGTGTACGCGACGTGCGGACGAAAAAGCAGATCAAGAACTTTCAAGGCCACACTCTGCATCCAACGGCGGTGGCGTTTTCACGGGACGGACACTTCCTCTTGTCTGCCACCAGCAAGTGGCAGGAACAGGACAAGAACGGGATCCTTCGAGTCTGAGATATTGCGACTGGCAAGCTGGTGAAATCGGTCGCAGAACCATTCGGGCAGGTGCAGAGCCTTGGTTTCTCACCATTCGATAATTCGATCGTTATGCCCGTCGCTAACACCATGCTAACGTTGCAGGATGTGGATTCCTGCCAGGTGACCGGCCAGTTCACGCAGGACGCAGGCCTCAAACATCCTCGCTACCTGCTGCACGGCCGACTGTTAGCGTATCTGGAACACCCGTCAACGATCCACGTTCGTGATGTCGTGACGGGCACTGAACTCACCACGCTCAGAACGGATACGATGGTCTTTGAACTGGCAACTGTGCCGAACGGAAACGTCATCGCTGCTGCGTGCGAAGACGGAACCGTTCATGTTTGGCGGCTGGGAGAATGACAGAATCGCCCCTGACCTCGCGTCAGGGGTTCATAACGCCTTCGCACTGCTAAGGGCACCGGACTGGCGGTTGAGGCATCCAATAGTTGTGCAGAGACCTTGTTGTGCAAAGGCCCTGCAAGCCCCTGAGGCAAGCTCAGGGGGGCAAGCAAGATGAATACGCGTCAGGAAACGATGAAAGAATTTATCCGATGAAAACACGTCGTCAAAACCGAGGCTTCACCCTTATCGAACTACTCGTCGTCATCGCCGTGATCGCGATTCTGATTGCGCTGCTCATGCCGGCCGTTCAGGCGGCTCGCGAGGCAGCCAGGCGGATGACGTGTAAGAATAATCTCAAACAGATCGGACTCGCCCTGCATAATTATCACGACGTGCATCGCAGCATGCCGTTCGGTTGCGGCTTCGACAATGATGTTTTGATTTCAACTCAGGGAACGCTGGATGATCGCCGCTATTCGGCTCATTCACAGATCCTGCCGTTCCTTGAACAGAAGAACGTTTACGATCTTCTGGACTTCAACGTCGCACCGTTTCATCCGTTCATTAACGCGGCTGTCGCTGAACAAAGCGTTCCTGGTTTCGATCTGACGACCGTAGATAATGGATTCGCCGCGTCCATCGTGATGAGCGTCTTACTGTGCCCGTCAGACATCGATCGGTTGCAGATCGTGTGGGCTCACAACAATTACCGAGCCTGCAACGGGGCCGACTGGTCCGGTCGCGATGGCAACGGGATGTTTGGCCAGATCAGCAGTGTGCGAATGCGAGACGTCACAGACGGGCAAGCGAACACCGCGATGTTCAGTGAACGCTGTAAAGGGACACCAGATCATAATGTACGCGATCACCTGTCCGACATTTATGTCATGCCAGGCATCTGGTCGAACGACACCTTTCGTGACTTCTGCGGCAGCCAAAGTCCTGCCAGTGCAGCAGCCTGGCCGCACAATATTGATTCCGGTCAGAACTGGCTGTCCGGCAACTTCAACTGGACTCGCTACAACCACGTACTCGGCCCGAATCGCGTGAGCTGCAAGAACGGACTCACCTGGGACGGCGTCATCATGTCGGCATCAAGTCGCCACACCGGCGGAGTCAACCTGTGCCTGGTCGATGGCAGCGTCCGCTTCGTCGGCGACAGCGTAGCGGAAGAAATCTGGACCGCTCTCGGAACCATTTCCGGCGGCGAAACGATCGGGGAATATTGATGAGCATGAGCATTCGGACCGTCGCCATACTACTACTTGCTGCTCCGACAGCGAGTGCCGACTTCTATGCATGGGACTTTCTAACGGGAGACTTCGACAACAAATCGCTGACACCATTCGGTGATGGAGCTGTCAACCTTGCGCGGCCCACGGACAAAGGTCTGCGTTTACAACTTCCATTAGGCGAAAAGACGGCAGGCATTGGTTTCGCCACACGTTTTCAGATTCGTGGAGACTTCGAAATCACGATGCGTTATCGGATCGACAAGATTGAAAGGCCGCAAGATGGCTGGGGGGCAGGGCCGTCGTTGTACCTGACCACGGTGACCGACAATCAACCGGCGACATCTCTGAGCCGGATGTCACGAAAAGACGATCGGGAAATCTATTCGATCTTTCGAGCGTTACCTGTTGATGGCGACCGCACGAAGTTGCACAAGCAGCTCGACACGGAAGCGAGGCATGGGAAACTCCGCATTGCCCGAGTCGGTTCGAATATGATGTGGTCTGCGGTCGATGGATATTCAGACGAATTTGCAGTCCTGCATGAAGATGAATTCGACACCGGCGACGTGGGGTTGGTGAGAGTATTGCTGTAACAAAGTGATCCTTCCACCGGAGGCACAATTCTGATCGAACACTTCAGTGTCACGGCAGAACAGCTGCCTTATCTACCTTCATCATTGGCGCAGAACGAACGAATCTACACGCCACGATATGCACCGGCGCCCGTGAAGCCGTCGCGGGCGTGGATCGGCTACCTCGCCTGCGCCGTCGTGTTGGGAGGAACAACTGTGGGCTGGATTGTGAAGCGCCGTCGTGGTTAGAGCCGTTTACATATTGTTGTGACCGGCGCGTACTGGACGTGCCTGTTTCTATAGCGTGACGGCAAACGTTTTGGACGTGGTTTACCCGGTGTTGCCGTGGGGTATCACAGCAGGACGCTGCGTTTCCTGTGTTTTTGGAGCCTTGAATTTATCGTTGCGAGATTTTTGTTAATTGGCCCGCGATCTGCTTTGGAGCGTTTGTCTCTCGGGACAACTCAGTTGGCGAGATTGGATTCCCCACTGGAACTTTGCGGACAAGGACTATGCTTCAATCGAAAATCTCTGTTTTTTACAGCCCAACCGGACGACGACAGTTCACGCGAGTGACGCAGCCGCTGGAAACTGCTTCAAACGTTAACGCTGACTCACACCCCAAACTTGCCGGCAGTAACGCAACTCTGTCCCTGGCTGAGATGCGGTGGTTTGGAAATCGCGTTCCGAACGGGTACTGGGACATTCGCGAAAATCGTGTGCTGTATCGGGATTGGCTCGGAGAACAGTGCGGTTTCGTCAACCCTGCAGACTGGTATCGGCTGCGTCGACATCACTTTCAGCAAAACAATGGCGGTGGCTTGCTGCGGAACGTTTACGGCTCGTCTGTGTTGGCTGCGATGGTTGATTATCGGCCAGACTATAATTGGAGACCGTGGTTGTTTGGCGGCGCTCCGAATGGATTTTGGAGTCAAGCCGTCAATCGACATCGCTATATGGATTGGCTTGGGCAGGAACTGGGATTTTCCTCAACGGAAGACTGGTATGCCGTTACGGGAGCTCACTTCTTCGACTATCACGGTGGCGGTTTGTTGAACAACATGTACAAAGGGTCTGTGCA
>CALFOL010000549.1 GCA_937919915.1 uncultured Planctomycetaceae bacterium | reverse complement strand
CATGGCAGGTAGGCCGATTTTTGCTTACACCGATTTCGTCAGCCAACCAAACCAACCAGCGGAAAGCAGGTTACACCCGTTGCGAATCGTGGCCTCGTTGCTGATTTCCTGAGTGTCAATCAGTCGGAAGTTTTCGGAGGCCTGTTCGGCGAAAAGATAATGCAGTTGGTTGCCGAGACGTGTCATTCGCAGACGCCCTGACGTTGCTTCTTCGGCCGTTTGGACAGGAAAGTCGATTTGAGCGCCACCGTCGCGTCTGCGAAACGTGGCTGACCAGAGTTGCCGATCAGACTCGTGGTCCCCACGATACAGATTGTGGAAATCGTCAGGTAATTCCAAAGCCAGATGAACGTTGCAGTTGCCGTTGGCAGACGGACTGGTTTGCAGTTGCTCGAAAGTTGCCGTGATTTCGAAGTTTCCACCAAGCTGCATTCGCGGCCCCAGTCCATATCTTAGTTGACCCTCGCCGCCGTTTCGTGTGACTCGCACACCATCCGTTTGTTCAATGATGTCTGTTCCCAATCCGCCATTCATGACCGCGAATGTATCGCGTGGCAGACCGTTGCTGAAATCGTGATCCAGCACTATCGGAACGTCTTTCATGGCGGACGTGATTGGTTGGGACGGGGCGTTACAGAGTTCCTGCTCTGGAATCGCCGGCAGTGTTTTTGGCCAGCTTCCTCGCCAGCGTATTTTGCGGATTCGAGCTTCAGACACATCGGAATAGTAGAACAGACCAAAGTGACGTGAGTGGTCAGTTGCCAGGATTTGTGAATGGAAATGTGTGCCATTTACGCTGAGGTTCAGCGTGTCACCCGTCAATCTGGGCTGGACCTGATTCCATGCATTGTTGTTCAGTGGTGGTCCAGCGACTGCCAGCAAGGGAAGTTGATTGGCAGGGGCTGCCCATGTGCCTTCGAACCGTCCGTCGGTGATGTGATGCAGCTGCAGGCCATCTGGCGTCAGCAGAAATACCATCCCCCCATCGCCGGATGAACTTCGAATTGTCCCGGGCTGTAGAAAAATTCGTATTCAATCGTCCCGTCTTCAAGCATGGGGCGATGATATCGCAGAAGGTTCTCGTGGACAGTACCGTTAACCTCTGGACGTCTGCGACCGACCAGCATCATTGGCGAATTGTTTTCCTGTGGATCAGATTTCGGCTGTCGGCGCAGTCGCCAGTCGCTCCACCATTCGCTGGTGAGTCCCTCAAAGTATGGCAGCCAACCTGACAGGTCCTCGGTGGTCACCAGCTGGATTGTCTCCGGAATCGTTGGCTGGCCTGTGATCAGCAGGTTTTTGATAGCGCCATTGCAGTACCATGTGCTATGAATCGACAGCCACGGATCGCTGTTTTCCGTATGGCGACGTTCGTAGACCTGCCGACCGTTGACCCATGTTGTCTGCACGCCATCACGCACTTCCAGACGAACTCGCATCCACTCTGCGACAGGTGACAGCGGCGGCTGAATTGCCGCAGACGGTAAATCGCGTTGGAAACTACCGATCAGGCATTGGTTCCGTTCATGTGCCGGCCCGGCCCACGTGCAGCCATAGCCCAGATGAATATCATGGTAGTCGAATGTGGTCGTGTCTGCTTCTACGACAAAGTTGCCGGTCAGTGGTATACCGTATTGCAGGTATTCATGGTCGTGCGATGTGATGCGCCGAACGCCCTCATGATCGAATTTCCAGTACGAAGATGGATAGCCCAGGCCTCGCGACTGCGCATCCATCCGGCTGATCGGAAACCAGTGTCTGACTCGTTCGTCTGCTGCCTGAACTGGCTTCTGCTGTTGGACTTGATTCGGTTCTTTCAGATCTGGATCTTCAAGGGCATGTTTCAACGAATAAATATGTCGATGCCAGCGTTCGCTGCGCGGTCGACTGTTTCGCTGTGCTTGTTGGTACAACAAATGAACGAGCTCCCGCGCGGACCCTCGAGTTTCGGTGTGCCTCGCGGCGGCGAAACAGCCAGCGTTTCCGCACCTGGTTCTGCTGCTGTTAACGGTGTCGACTGCGTGAGTTCGAAGACTTGCTGCAGCTGTTTGTTGGCTGTTGCGAAGTCCCGTTCAGAAATGGCCAGCAACGCCAGAAACGCAGCCTGCTGTATTCGCTCTGCCGGACTTGCCGCTGTGATTCGTTCCACGGTGTTGCGCAGATCTGTAAGTTTGTTCAACTCGGTGGCCGTTTCGATCAAATCCAGTGCTGGAGACACCAACGGTTCCCCACAATTTAAAAGTGGAGCGGATGCGTCGACGTCCCGGGTGGCTGATGAACTCGTTGGAGCGAAATCGATGGCCAGGCGAAGGTTTGATCCTGATCCGTTCGGCAACACCTGACGGCTCAGGTACTGGTAGCGAACTGCCAATGGCATCTTTGCGGCGGCGTCACGAATTGCGGTGATGTTTTGCCGCAGGACGTTTTCTCCGATGATGGCACTCCATGCCTGCTTGATGTTGTCAGCACTGGCCGACATCGTGCTGTTGAGAAGCGGGAAAACACTGAAAAACGCAAGGGCACAAAGTCGCAGGTGGTATGACGTTGGTACTGCGGATGTCATTGCGAATGTTTAGTCAGCAGAAGGAGAAAAGCTGTGACAACACTGTTTATCGCGTTAGTCTGCGATTTCCCGCACTGTTTTTCCAGAGTCCGCGGCTGGAACGGTCAAAGCCTCTGTTATTTCCAGACATTCTTGAGTCGATTGGCGATGCCTCGCAGCATCTGACTCAGTACCGCCCCGCGAGGATTGTCGTTGATCATGAATGTCCATGTGGATGACGGGCCTGTCAGACCTTCCTGTTCCAGATCGATTCCGTCTTCTGTGAACGTCGCGTTGGCAATGGTCTCCACGACCTTGTCGTCGACGTGCGACAGGAACGTATGGAATTCGAGATTCATCTCTTTGTTAAACGTGTCGAAGGCATTGAATCCGCCCAGACTGACTAAGTGGATGTTCTCCCGGATTTCAGCGGCGTGAGCCAAATGGTCGCTCCAGCACCAGTCGATGTGTATCAACGTGACTTTACGTTCCGCCTCACCGATCAGTGTCTCGCCCCATTGTTCGACAAGCTGCTGATGTCGTTCCGGATCCCGCTTTTGCAGAGCGGTTGGAGCTTTTGTGCCGTTCAGCAATTCTTCACGATGCTTGCAGATGGTCCGTCGCTGGAATTCCAGCAGGAACGAATACATCCTCAACGTCTTTCGGATTTCGAAGCTCTCCCCTTCGATCACGCGCTGCACGTGCGATATTCTGTTTGCTGTTTCAGTGTCGTTGATTGGCTGATCGATGTTGTCCGTGGGAGGACTGACCAGTTCTGCAATACCGTGCCGTGATATCAGGTCGTCGGTCAGGCTGACGAAGAACCGGGATTCTCCAGGATCGCCCTGACGCGCTGCTCGACCACGCAGCTGATTATCGATCCGCCGGCTTTCGTGGCGGTTGGTCCCGATGACATACAACCCGCCCAGTTCCACAACGCTTTTCCCGGTCGACTGGTCATGTCCGCCGAGGCAAATGTCAGTGCCTCGTCCGGCCATGTTGGTTGAGATCGTGACTGCTTGCAACGCACCCGCATCGGCGATGATCTCGGCTTCCAGATGGTCGTTTGCTGCGTTCAGGACGCGACATGAAACCCCGGCATCCTGCAACTCACGAGCCAGCGCTTCAGATTCGTCAACACTGGCGGTCCCGATCAGCACCGGTCGACCAAGTGCATACTGCGTGCGCACTTCCTCGACCACAGCACTCTGTTTTGCTGACTTCGTCGCGAAGATTCTGTCGGCATGGTCGACTCTGACGCACGGTCGATTGGGTGGAACAATCACGACTTTCAGTCGATAGAATTCCTCCAGTTCTTCGGTCGCTTCGACGGCTGTCCCGGTCATGCCTGCGAGTCCGGAATACATCTCCACAAACTGTTGCAGTGTGATGGAGTTCAGGATTCTGCCTTGCGGCTGAATCGGCAGTCCTTCCTTGGCTTCCAGTGCCGCCTGCAGACCGCCAGGCCATTTGCGATTCTCCGCAACGCGGCCAGTGAATTCGTCGATCAGCTCAATCCTGTTATTGCGGACCATGTAGTCGACGTCTTTGGTCAGCAGCACCTGAGCCTGTACTGCCAGGTTCAATCTTGCCAGCAAGTCCATGCTGTCTTCGCTGTGAAGTTCGGCCACCCCAAGCTGACGTTCGAGCAGTGCCAGGCCAGTGTCGGTGAAACTGATGTTTCTGCCACTGGCTTTGATTTCATAGTGCAGGCCCAGCTTTAATGGACGCACCAACGCCACAACCTGCTGTAAATCCGTTGTGTCCGTTTCTGCTTCCGTCGCGATGACCATTGGGATTCTGGCTTCGTCGATCAGAATCGAATCCGCTTCGTCGGCAATCGCAAAATGGAACCCCCGATGGACTCGCTCAGCCGGCGTCTGACACAATTGATCTCGCAGGAAATCAAAGCCTGCTTCTTTGGCTGTGACGTAGGTGATGTCGCAGCGGTAGGCCGCTTGCCGATCTGCCCGCACCGTATGCTGTCCGACGTGACCGACCGTCAATTCCAGAAAGCGATACAGTGGCCCGATCCATTCGGCATCGCGTTGTGCCAGATAGTCGTTGAATGTCAGGATATGGATGCCGTGCCCGGCAAGAGCTCGCAGGCAAACCGTAATGGCGGCTGCCAGCGTCTTGCCTTCGCCCGTCTGCATTTCGACACATTTGCTGTTGTGCAGCGCAAACGCGGCCAGCATTTGAATATCATAGGGACGCATTGACACGGTTCGCCATGCGGCTTCGCGAATGACAGCGAACGCTTCCACGGCGACAGCATCGAGTTGCTCGCCCTGCCCGACCCGCTGTCGAACCACATCAAAACGTCGCCGGAGTTCGTCGTCATCGAGTGCGGCCGTGCCTGCTGCCAATTCGTTGACCGCGTCCACCTGCGTCTCGAACCGCGTATTCGACAACGTGATGCCATGCCGGAGTCGATAGACGAATTGCAGAAACGACGCGAACAGCGATTTCATGGCAGTGACACGTAGTTGAAGCGGACGTAAAGGCAGGATCGGTGATTCGATGGGATGCCGCGAGTATTAGCTCCAGTGTATCAACTTTGTCGTTTTCCATGGCGCGAATCGAATTGTCGAACGTTGTCTATCTCACTATGGCGTCGGAATCGCGGCTTTAACGCCACGTATTCTTTTGAATTCCGCGAGCTCTTCAGCGGAGACATCCCTGCTCTCCATGTCCCAGATCATCTTGTCAGTTTTCATCACGTGGACTTCCTCCGGCACGTCGGGGTCTTGCTCTGTGTGATATTGCAGCATGCTCTCGCGGTGCGTGGCGCTCCGGTAGGTTTGGATTCCATCGTGCTTATGGCGTTGCCGGAGTAACTGGATCAGGCGTGCGAAGTGCTCAGGCGACGACCGTTCCTGAGCCGTGGCGGTGGCACGCTCCCAGCTGGCGCTCCGGTAGGTTTGGATTCCACCGTGCTCATGGCGTTGCAGGAGTAACTCGATCAGGCGTTCGAATTGCTCAGGCGACAACAGTTCCTGAACCGTGGCGGTGGCACCCTCCCAGTATCGGTCCCGGTGCGGGAATGTTCCCAACCGTTCCTTCCCCAATTTACCAGCTGCAAATAAACGATACAGTCTTCGCAGTGCCAGCTTTGTATCGCGAGGCAGTTGCATTTCTGTCTTGGCAGGCGGGTGGGCCGCAAGTTGAACCAGCAGGCGCGATGGGGCTTCGCCGCCGTAACGGTCTGGGATGCGTCCGAGTTCCGGATATGGGTCCAGCCACATCAGGTCGTCTTCGTACTTTGCACGCAACGCATTGCGAAAGGCGACGTTGACAGGTTGC
>CALFOL010000548.1 GCA_937919915.1 uncultured Planctomycetaceae bacterium | reverse complement strand
CTTCTGACGACGGTATTCATGGCGGTTGTCAGCTGAGCTGGACACGGACCGGCACGCGAGTTCCCCCGATCCCGGGCCCGCGTGAATTATTCCGATTGCTGTTCACCGACGATTCTGCCAACGCTCGGCGCTCGGCGACTCAACGCATTCAACTGCAGAGTTCAATTCTGGACGCGGTGCTGGGCGACGCAAAATCCCTGAGACAGAAACTCAACACAAACGATGGTCGCAAACTGGAGGAGTACTTTTCCTCTGTGCGAGACGTCGAACGCAAACTGAATATGGATCGTCAGTGGCAGCAGGTTAAGAAGCCGGAAACGTCGCTGGAAGAACCGACTAACGAAGGCCTCGTCAAAGACATGCCGCGAATCTACGACCTGATCGCGCTGGCATTGCAGACCGATTCTACTCGCGTCGCCACGCTGGAAATCGGCAACACGTTCGCCATTCGTGACCTGGGAATCAAGGCTGGCTATCACAGCCTGTCGCATCACGGAAAAGTTCAGACGAATATTGACCAGCTGGTGCAGATTGAGACTTATCAACTGGAACAGATGGCGCGTTTCCTTGGCATCCTGAAATTAATTCAAGAGCCGAACTCCGACGGCACATTGCTGGACCACACCATGGTGCTGCACGGCAGCGGAATGGGCAATGCAAACTCGCACACCAACAGCGATCTGCCGTTAGTCCTTGCCGGCGGAGGCTTCCGTCACGGAGAACACAAGCGCTATCCTAAAGACGGTCGCTCGCGCGTGCCGCTCAGCAATCTGTTCGTCACGATGCTGCAGCGATTTGGCCTGGAAACAGACACGTTCAGCCTGAGCACTGGAACTCTGACGGGACTGGATGCGTGATGAAGTTCATTTTGTCATGCACGCGTTGCACAGGTGAAGTCGCCGAGAATTGTTGTGTTGCAGAAAACTCAAAACATCATAAGAAGAAAATCGCATTGCACTCCTTCTTTTCGTTTCTCTTCGCGCTGCCAAACCTGTTTCGTCGCGAAGAATTTTCCTTAATCACGAAAAGAACGACAGACACGAAAAAGTGCAGGCACACGAAGGCGGCTTGCTTGCGATTCTTTAGTGGTTGCACTGTGTTTCTTCAGTGGTTACAGCCGGTGGCCGGCGCTGTGTTCTTTGTGGCAATTGGCAGCTCGTGCATTTCATCGCTCGTGCTCGCTGCTGATGAGTCCCAGACAGCCACCTTCACGACACACATCGCACCGTTCCTGAAAACGCATTGCAGTAAATGCCACGGTGCGAAAAAGCAGAACGGCGAACGACGCTTCGACACGCTGCCCACGGCGATCGACAACAGCAATACGCTGGCCGATTACCAGGATATTCTCGACCAGCTGAATCTGGGCGAAATGCCGCCCGCTGATGAACTGCAACCCGCGGCCAAACATCGCCGACTGGTCGTGGAATGGCTCACGAAAAACGTCGCTGCCTACCACGCCAGCCGAGACGACACCGGGGGCGAAACAATTCTGCGGCGTCTGAACGCACGCGAATATCGCAACACCATTCGTGATCTGTTCGGCATGAACATGGTGATGTTCGATCCCACGGAAGGTTTTCCGCGTGATCAAACAATCGATCATCTGGACAACATGGGCGACGCGCTGGTGACGTCCGGGTATCTGCTGCAAAAGTATCTGGCCGCAGCTGACTCCGTTGTCGACAAAGCCGTTTACCCGTTGCAGCAGCCGCAGGCGCAGAAGTGGGTGTTCAATGATAGCTTCAACCAGCAACCGGAAATCGATCAGGTGCATCGCACGACGAACAAGTTTAAGCACATGACACTGTACGACGTCCCCGGTGCCGACAAGCCGGAAGGAGCTTACGGCCCAATTCATGCCTTCAAACAGGGAGTCCCCTTTGATGGTTTTTACCAGATCCGCCTGAGAGCAGAAGCACTGAATCGAGATCATCCGTACGACGATGATTTTATCGGAACCGACAGAACTCAACCGCTGCGACTGGGGATCGTTCCCGGAGATCACATGGTCGGCTCGCTGCATTTGCCGCAGCCCATTCAACCGTTGCTGGCAGAAATTGACCTCGCTGATGAGGTGAAATGGTACACCGTTCGAGTCTGGCTGGACGCGGGCTATACGCCGCGTTTCATCTTTCGTAACGGTCTGATGGATGCTCGCAACTTGTGGGGTAAGCTGGCAAAGAAGTACGCCGACCAGTTTCCAAAGCTGAAGAAGGGTGGGATCGTGGAACATCGATTCAACTCCATCAAGTACGGCAAGCTGCCTCAAATCCACATTTACGAAATTGAAATCGCAGGTCCGTTCTACGACGAATGGCCGACTCCGGCACAGCAAGCGGTGTTCGGCCAGGCCGCCGACGATATTCTGAAGTCCTCGCAGATCACGGATTCACAGCTGCGTCATCAGTTACGAAGATTCGCGTCCAGGGCTTATCGCCGTCCCGTAACCGATGATGATGTTGAACGGTTAATGGCCGTTGTTCAGCGGCAACAGGCAGCCGGGCGGTCGCGTTTAGAAGCGTACACCGACGCGTTAAAGACAGTGTTGTGTTCGCCTGCGTTTTTGTACCTGGAAGAACCCACTGCGGACGGCGTATCAGCGACAACTCTGGCATCCCGACTGTCGTACTTTCTGTGGTCGTCGAGCCCGGATGAGGAACTGCTGACGCTGAGCAAAAGCGGTGAATTACTGCAGCCATCCGTGTTGCAGCAGCAGATCGACCGAATGCTGGACGACTCGCGATCTGATGCATTCGTCGAGGGATTTCTCGGCAGCTGGCTGACGCTGCGAGAGTTTGGTTCCAGTCCACCGGATCGCGATCAGTTTACCTCGTTCTATCGCTTCGGGCTTGCTGAGGCGATGCTGGAAGAGACCCGGCTGTTTACGCGTCATATGCTGAACCAGAACCTGAGTGTCGGCAACTTCCTGGATTCAGATTTCACCTTCCTGAACAAGCCGCTGGCCCAGCACTACGGAATGGTTGCTCCGTCCGGCGACGGTTTCGAATTTCAAAAGGTGGCCCTGACGGACAGGCGTCGCGGCGGTTTGCTCGGCCAGGCCAGTGTCCTGACTGTCACGGCCAACGGCATCGATACGTCTCCTGTTGTGCGTGGAGTGTGGGTGCTGGAGAACATTCTCGGTACTCCACCGTCACCACCACCGCCGGATATCGAACCGCTTGATCCGGATGTTCGTGGAGCAAAGTCGATTCGTGATCAGCTGGAAAAGCATCGCAGCATAGCCAGTTGCAATGACTGTCATCGCAGGATCGATCCGATGGGCTTCGCGCTAGAGAACTTCGATCCGATTGGTCGCTGGCGAACGTCATATGGTAAGAAGGTCAAAATCGATGCCTCCAGCCAAATGCCGAATGGGAAAACATTCGACGACATTGTCGGTTTCAAAAAGATTCTGCAGGAACAACAACAGCAGCAGCTATTCATTCGATCGCTCACCAGCAAGCTGTTGGCCTATGCGATCGGTCGCCAGATGACACCCGCAGACCGACCACACATCGACCGCATCACGGCTGAGCTCGCAACAAAGGACAACGGCTTCCGCGACCTGATTCGTCTGGTCGTCAGCAGCGAATTGTTCAGAACATAATACGGATCCTGTCCAGCCGGATAGAATGGCATCGAGGCAGCTGCTATCGATTGAAATCAGCGTCGAGTTTCCCGCTTTCATTTTGAGCATGATATTCATGGCGATTCTGTTAGTCGGAAAGTGGGTCCTGCGGGGCAAACCGGACACAGAAAGTCCGCAACGGACTTGTACGTTAGCTGTTTTCCAATAAGAACTGTACCGCTTGTTGACTCAGTTCGGCCGCATTTTCGAGCCCCAGTTTCCTTTTGATATTTTCGCGATGAGTATCAATCGTGTGAGTGCTCACGAAAATAGAACCGGCAATCGCTCCGCTGGTTTGGCC
>CALFOL010000547.1 GCA_937919915.1 uncultured Planctomycetaceae bacterium | reverse complement strand
AACGTTTGCTGACGCTGCCTTTGGCCCGAGATTTGCTTGATGTCCTTTTGTGCTCAAACGAGTACAGAAAGGGCGTCCTGATGTTTAATAAATTCTACAGATGTGCCTTTTGTCGCATAACGCTACGCAAGATTCGTTTCCGACGGCTCGGGCTGATCAGCGGCATCCTGGCTTTGGTAGGAATGCGTGCTCACGAGTGTCCGCACTGTTTCGGGATGCAATATCGTCCTGGGTCACCAATCGGTTTGCCCGTCCCTTCGCGCGGCGACGACTGACATTCCTCAGGAATCCCAGTGTGCTGCTCGTACCTGCATCAATTCCGGATAGTCTTCATCCCGATCGTCGTATTGGTCCTTCAGTTCCAGCAGTCGCGTTTTCAACCGCTGCGTCACGTCTTTATACTCCGGCTTTCCATAGACATTATTCGTTTCCGCAGGATCGGTTTGCAGATCGTAGAGTTCCCATCCCGCAGTTGTGGCTGAAAAATCGCCCTTCCCGAGACTCGCATCCAGCGGTAATCCGTGGATGAACACCAGCTTGTATCGGTCATCGCGGACCCCATAGTGCCCCGGGATGTGGTGATGTGCCAGATGCATCCAATAGCGATAGTAAACCGCATCTCGCCATTTCGTCGGCTGTTGACGGCTAAGCACAGGACGCAAAGTCATCCCCTGCATCTTTTCGACTTCCGCTGCGTCGCTGACGTCAGCAAAATCCAGCAGCGTTTGTGCGAAGTCAAGGTTCGAGCACAAGTGACTTTCGTCGACGGTGCTGGCTGGAATCACGCCTGGTAGTCGAGCAAAAAAGGGCATTCGAAAACACTCTTCATAGATCCAGCGTTTGTCGAAATAGTCATGCTCACCCAGGAACATTCCCTGATCGGCGGTGTAAATGACCAGCGTGTTTTTGGCGAGTCCTGTATTATCTAGATAGTCGAGAACTCGACCGACATTTTCGTCCACGGCTTTCACGCAGCCCAGATAATCGTGCAGGTACTTTTGGTACGCAGCCTTGCCCTTTTCGACGCTGTTCATGCCCGTCATATCGACAGAGCCTGCGGGCCAGTCAGGCTTTTGCACGTCATCCACCATTGAGCGTCGACCTGTTAAGCGGCCCGTGATTGACGTTCCCATGGTGCGAGTCGCTTCGGAACGGTGTGTGAAATCTTCCCATAGACTGGCTGGCTCCGGGATCTCAACATTCGCCAGATAATCTTTGTGACGTTCCGCTGGCTCCCATTTTCCATGTGGTGCCTTATGGTGCAACATCATGAAAAACGGTTTGTTTGTGTCGCGTTGATCGAGCCACTCGATGGCATAATCCGTAATCAGGTCTGTGTAGTAGCCCGGGATTTGCTTCGCCCCCTTCGGTGGTCGCTGGCTATATTCAACTCCATCAGTGGACGCGACGAAAACCGGATCATGATACTGCCCCTGACCCGGTCCGACTTTCCAATAGTCGAATCCCCATGGAGCAGATCGCAGGTGCCACTTGCCGATCAGCGTCGTCTGGTAGCCGGAACGTCTCAGGATATCAGCAACGTTGGGCGTGCCGGAATCCGGCCCCGGAAACGCATCGTTCAGGGTTCGCACTGTGTTAATGTGAGAATGCTGTCCAGACAGGATCACCGCACGGCTGGGTGTGCAGATGGAATTCGTAACGTAGCACTTTTCCAGTCGCATTCCTTCGCGTCCAATTCGATCGATGTTTGGCGTGGGTGCTACCTTTGCCAGGCGACCTCCGTAGGCACTGATGGCATTGCACGCGTGATCATCGGACATGATGAATAGAATGTTGGGACGTTCCGCCGCCAGTACGTTCCTGGCAACAAATAGAGTAAGCACAGCCAGGCAAACACGTTTCATGACCAGGGCAATTCTCAAAGTCGTCAGGGAAGTATCAAACACCGGGATTCTACTGTGGGAATCCCCCGGACACGAGTCAGCGACTGATCGACATCTCTGCGTTTTCTGCGATGGTGCAAAGAAGATCAGGCAGCGTAAAAGCGGCCATCAATTGCGACCGATTGGGTTTTCCAAAGTCCGCGGCGGCGGTAGACTGGCGGACAATTGACACGACAAGTGACACTCCCACCTCACCTAACCGAAAGTCCCTCCATGCGATCCCTACGTTTAATGTGCTTCTCGTTAGTCTGCCTTGCCATTGCCAATGTGTCATCAGCGGCGGAAAAATCACGCGTGCTGATGTTGACGCAAAGTGCTGGATTCACACATGGCTCTGTGAATCGTAACGGCAAGGACCTCGCCCCCGCCGAAATCGCCATGGTGCAGCTGGGGCAATCGACTGATCTGTTTGCGGTCCACTGTTCACAGGATGCCACCGCGGATCTAACAAAAGAGAACCTGAAGAATTATGACATTGTCATGTTCTACACGACGGGTGCCCTGCCAATTCATGCGAACGACATGCACTACTTTCTGAACATCTGGTTGAAGCAAAAAGGGCATGGCTTTATGGCGTTTCATTCCGGCACGGATACTTTTGGAGATTATGAACCCTATTGGGACATGGTTGGCGGAACGTTCAACGGTCATCCGTGGGGTTCCGGAACGAAAGTCACGATCAGCGTTCACGAACCGGATCATCCCACGATGGAATCGTTCGGGAAAGAGTTTGAAATCCAGGACGAAATCTATCAGTACAAAAACTGGCAGCCAGAGAAGGTTCGGGTCCTGATGAGCCTGAATATGGCTAAGTGCAAGCCATCAAAACCGTATCACGTTCCTGTCGCGTGGGTAAAGTCGTACGGTAAAGGTAAGGTATATGTCAACAACCTGGGACACAACGAAGGCAGCTGGGCCGACGAACGGTACCTGAAATCGATTACCAACGCTGTGAAGTGGATGCGTGGTGAAGTCGAAGGCAATTCAACTCCTAACCCGGAACTGTCCGCAGCTCAGGAGCAACTTGCGAAAGAGTCGGCTGAGACCGCACAGTAGTGATTGATCCCGGATCGAGCCACGGGCACAAAGCGCACAAAACCCGTGGCTTCAGATCCGAAACGGTGATCACAAGAAGCTGTCCATGACGTTTAGTCGTTGCGGCTCGCTGTGAAGGGAATATCACTCAGCGCCGTCCCGGTAAAGTAAGATCCCGGATTGGGCAGATGGCAACGAAACAACGAGAAGATCGCCTGCGGTGTTCTCTTCAGGCGAATCAATATTCGCCGATCACTTCACCGCCGCCGATTGTGCTCACTTCGCGATAGATTTTGTCGTCAATATTCTCAGACACAGTCCGAACACTGCCGTCACCCAGCAAAAACTGCGCGCCTGCTGGATGATTACTGATGAAATTACGGATGCGATCGGAAGCGTGCCCACAGGTGTCGTTTGGCACAAAGTCGATCGAGACATCCGCTGGTTCACGGTTCAGCGGCGCGGTCGTATCGTCGGCGGTTCCGTCGATGCCATCCGGGCCGGGATTCTGAAGCGTCACGGCCAACACGGATCCACGACCACCGTGTTTTTCAGCGGCATTGATTCCATCGAAATCTGCAGAGGACCAGACCTGGCCCACAATTGTTCCCGGTCAGCCTCAGGGGGGTTGACCGGTCAGCAGCGACGACGTCATCGCTTCACCCATCGCGAAAGTGTTCGACAGGCCGTCTGTTACGTCACGAGTACGCACGCGGCTGTTGACATCGAACATCCCCGATTTCTCACCATCCAGACACAGCCAGGCTCGTGTTCCTTTCGCAAACACATAGTCGGTCGTCGGAAGATCGTAGACCCCGTTCTGAGGCAAACCGCCAATCGAACTCGGACACAAAAACGCAGAGATGTAAGTCGAGGTCGCGTTCCTGTTAACCGGATCTCGCCACGAAACGTCGAAGTCGTATTGGTTATAAACGGACGACCGTTCCAATTGAGGCAGTAACAGTGTCAGACCGGAATGCTGGCCATCGCGGAA